>MEEC01000068.1 GCA_001724315.1 Lautropia sp. SCN 70-15
CCCGCCGGCGTGCGCGCCAGCAGCGCCGCGTGCCGCACCGCGGTCAGCTCGCCGAATCCGGACGCCGACGTCTCCAGGTAGGGCCCGAGCTCGGGCTTGCCGACCGAGAATCCGTCGGCTACCCGCCCCAGCCCCCGCAGCCAGTGCCCGGTCTGCGCGAGCGACACGCGCACCAGCCAGCTGCCGCCTTCGAGCTGCTGGCGGCGCAGCGCGGCCGCGGCGCCGAAGGCGATCAGGTAGCCGGTCGCCTGGTCGAGGATCTGCATCGGCAGGGCGCGAGGTTTGCCGTC
Organism: Lautropia sp. SCN 70-15; assembly: GCA_001724315.1. Taxonomy (GTDB): domain Bacteria; phylum Pseudomonadota; class Gammaproteobacteria; order Burkholderiales; family Burkholderiaceae_E; genus Zeimonas. Next base: position 291 of record MEEC01000068.1, read on the forward strand.
GCCGGCCGCCTCGCCCTCGGCACGGTTGAAACCCATCGCGGTCTGCACCAGCGAGTCGAAGCCGCGCCGTCCCGCCCACGGCCCCTGGGTGCCGTAGGCCGACAAGGACACGCAAACGATGCCCGGCCGCTTGCGGGCGAGTTCCTCCGGCCCGTAGCCGAGCGAATCCAGCCCGCCCGGCCGATAGCCCTGCACGAACACGTGCGCATCGGCCAGCAGCCGGTCCATCGACGCGCGGCCCTCGGGCTCGCGCAGATCGACCAGCGTCGAAAGCTTGCCGCGGCTGGTGTCGGCGATCGCCTCGATGTTGGGCAGGTGCGGCGCGTTCACCAGCATCACGTCGGCGCCGTAGGCGGCGAGCGCGCGGCCGCCGACCGGGCCGGCCAGGATGCGGGTGAGGTCCAGCACGCGGATGCCGGCCAGCGGCGGCGCGTCGGCGGAAACGGAGGGCAACGGCAGCGCAGGCGCGTCGGCGGCCGGCTCGCCGTGGCCCTGCCCTGGCCCGATCCGCTCGATCGTGAAGAGCGGCTGCGACGCGATCGCCGCGGCCTGCGGCGTGGCGTCCCACTCGTCGAAGCTGCGCAGCGCGGTGGCGACCAGGCCGGCCTCGGCGGTGGCGGTCTCGAAGTCCAGCGCGCGCCAGCCGAGCATCGCGCGCTCGGCGTCCTCGCGGGTGGCGGTGGCCGGGTCGAGCCCCATCAGCCGCAGCGCGCCTTCGCGGTGGTGCGCGAAGTTGGCGTGCACCCGCACCCAGCCGTCGGTGCAGCGGTACAGGCCCGAGAACTTGTCCCAAAGGTCGGGCACCTTGCCGTCGATCGCGAACCAGCCCAGGCACTCAATCGCCGCGTGCAGCATGTCGACCGAGACCTGCTGGCGCGGCGCGCCACGCGCGTGGCCCAGCTCGCAGGCCGCCAGCGCCGCCGCGGCGATCGTGGCCTGCGCCGCGGTGCCCACCGCGAACGACGATGGCAGCACCGGTTCGCTGCCGGTGAGGTTAACGTGCCCGAGGGCGTCGGTCGGCAGCCCCGCCAGCTGCCAGAGGTCGGCAAGGACCTTCGCGGAATCCGGATCGCGCATGGGTGCAGTCTGCCACCGGTTGGGGCTACGCTGTAGCCTGTCGCCACGCCCGACGCTCCCGGCTTCGAAACTCGACCCATGTCCGACCGCACGCGCTGGACGATGCTGCTCGCGCTGACCGGCGCCTTCGCGCTGAGCCAGGCCTACCGGACCGTGGCCGCGATCATGGGCCCGCCGCTGCAGCGCGACTTCGGCCTGTCGCCGCAGGAGCTGGGCGCCTTCGCCGCGATCTTCCACTTCGCCTTCGGCGCGCTGCAGCTCGCCATGGGCATCGGCGTGGACATGCACGGCGTGAGGCGCACGGTGCTGGCCGCCTTTCCGCTCACGATCGCGGGCGCGGTGCTGTCGGCCATGGCCCCGAGCTTCGGCTGGCTGATGCTGGGCCAGGCGCTGATCGGCGTGGGCAGCGCGCCGGCTTTCCTCGTATGCACCGTGTTCATCGCGCGTCAGTTCCCGGCCGAGCGCTTCGCGGCGGTGTCCGGCACGGTGCTCGCGATCGGCGGTGTGGGCATGCTGCTCACCGGCACGCCGCTGGCCTGGCTGATCGAAACCTGGTCGTGGCGGGCCGGCTTCGTGGTGCTGGCGGCGATGTCGGTGCTGGCCTGGTTGGCGATCCTGCGCTGGGTGCGCGAGCCCGGCGCCGAAGAGCATGGCGGGGTGGCGCGGCAGAGCTTCGGCGACGCGCTGCGCGGCTTCGCGCGCTTGTTCACGATGCCGCACACCTGGGGCATCCTGGCGCTGGGCGCGGTCACCTACGCGGCCTTCGTGTCGCTGCGCGGGTTGTGGCTGGGCCCGATGCTGGTGGACCGGCACGGGTTCTCGCTGGTGGCCGCCGGCAACGTGGCGGTCGCCCTCACGCTGCTGGCGCTGGTGGGGCCGCCGCTGTTCGGGCGCTTCGACCCGGGCGCTGCGCGGCGGCGCCGGATCCTCGTGTTCACGCTGGTGCTGGTCGGCTTCTTCGCGCTGATGGCCGTCGGCACCGGTCCCGTCGTCGACGTGGCCGCGTCGCTCGTGCTGTCGCTGCTCTCGGGCTTCATCGTGCTGCAGTACTCGGACGTGCGTTCGTCCTACCCGCCCGAAACCGTGGGCCGCGCGCTGTCGCTGTTCACGATGGCGATGTTCCTGGGTGTGGCGCTGATGCAGTGGCTGACCGGCGTCGTGGCCTCGGCCGCCGCGGCGGCGGGCTGGCCGATCTACGGGGCGGTGTTCGCGGCCATTGCGGCAATGCTCGCACTGGGGGCGGCGGCGTTCGCTTTCCTTCCACAGCCGACGGGCAGGCACTGACGACGATGGCGCGACTCGTTCCCGAAGAGCTCGACGCCGCGAAGGCCCGCGGCCAGGCGCGCCGCGAGATCGAGACGGTCGAATCCCTCGAGCGCGAGCTGTCCGACGAGTACACCGTGTACCACGGCGTGCACTGGGCGCATTCCGACGACTCGGCCGCCTTCTACGGCGAGATCGACTTCGTGGTGGTCAACCGCTACGGCCGCGCGATCGCGATCGAGCAGAAGAACGGCGAGCTGGTGTCGGACGGCCGGGACCTGCTCAAGCCCTACGCGGGCGGGCCGAAGCCGGTGGCCGCGCAGATGGGCCGCAACCTGCGTGGCCTGATGAGCGAATTCTCGCGCCGCTTCCCGGACAGCGGGCGGCTCGACATCGACCACCTGCTCTACCTGCCCGACCACGCGCTCGCCGGCCCCACGCCGGCTTCGGTGGACCCGGCCCGGGTGATCGACGCGCGCTCGCGCGAGTCGCTGGCGAAGCGCATCGAGGCGCTGTTCGACGAGCGGCCGATGCCCGCGAGCCAGGGCGCCACCGGCCTGCGCCCCGCCGAGGCGACCGACGTGCACGCCTTCCTTTCCGAGCGGCTGAACGTGGTGCCGAGCATCGACGCGATCTCGCGCAATGCGCGCGCGCAGTATGCGCGGCTGTCCGGCGGACTGGCCACCTGGGCGCGCCGCCTGTCGATGCAGCCCTTCCTCCTGCGCGTGCGAGGAACGGCCGGATCGGGCAAGACGCAGCTGGCGCTGGCCGAGCTGCGGGCCGCGCACGAGGCGGGCCGCAGCGCGCTCTACCTGTGCTTCAACCGGCCGCTGGCCGACGCGATGCGCAGGGCAGCGCCGAAGCACGGCACCTGCATGACCTTCCACGAGCTCGGCGACTGGCTGCTGAAGCAGCGCGGCGAGCCGGTGGACTACGCGCAGTCGGGCGCCTTCGAGCGGCTGGCCGAGGCGGTCGTGGCGGCCGCGGACCTGCGCGAGTCGGTCGACCTGCTGGTCGTCGACGAGGGCCAGGACTTCGAGCCGCGCTGGGCCGAGGCGCTGGCGCGCATGGTGACGCCCGATGGCCGGCTGCTCTGGCTCGAGGATCCGTCGCAGAACCTGTACCGGCGCGAGCCAGCCGAGCTGTCCGGGTGGGTCACGCTGGAGTCGCCGGTCAACTATCGCTCGCCGCAGGTGGTGGTCACGCTGATCAATGCGCTGGGGCTGGTGGATCACGAGATCGAGGCGGGCGGGGCGGTGCACGGCTTCGATCCGGAGCTGCTCGAATACTCGGATCCTGATTCGGACTCGGACGACGAGGCGGCCGAAGCGGAGCCCGTCGGGCTCGACCGCTGCCGAACGATCGCCGAGCCCCGCACGGATTCGCCGGCCCTCACGCTGCACGCCCAGACCTCGGCCGCGGTGCGCGCGCTGCTGGCGGCCGGCCACGCCGCGGACGACATCGCGGTCGTCTGCTGGCATGGCCTGGCGAGCTCGCGGATCGCGGGCGCCGACGAGATCGCCGGGCTTCGCACCCGGCGCTTCACCGGCCGCTACGACCCGGAGGGTCGCCCGCGCTTCACCGACGGCACGCTGCAGCTCGAGACCCTGTTCCGCTTCAAGGGCCAGGCCGCCGACTGCGTCGTGATCACCGAGATCGACTTCGACGACTGGACCGACGACGTGCGCCGCCGGCTGTTCGTGGCGCTGACGCGGGCGCGGCTGAAGGTGGCGCTGGTGGCGTCGGCGCGGGCGGCGCGGGCGATCGAGGGGCGGCTCGGCGGTCAGCCACCCGCGTAGCCCGCCTCCCGCTGGCTGCGGATCGCCAGCACGAAGACCGTGTCCACGGCTTCAAGGTAACGGTACAGCGCCACGTACCCGCGCGAGCCCCGCCCGATAATCAGCTCGCGGTTGACCTGACCGGCAGGCCGTCCGATGAGAGGATTGCGATCGAGCACGTCGAGCGCAGTAATGATGTCGTCAATGCGAGTCTCGATGTCGTCGACACCATGCTCTTCGAGGTGCAAAACGATACGCTCGATGTCGTCAGCGATCCTCGCCGAGAGCTGGATGCGAGCCACCGGTACGATCTCGCGGCAGTCAGCGATCGAGCTTGCGCGCCTTGGGTGCCGAGGCCTTGTGGCCTTTCGCCCTTTCCCGCATCCACGCGCGCATCTCGTTCCACGGGACCGCTTCCCCGGTCGCGAGGATTTCCGCGAATCTCCGTTCAGCGTCGTCGTGGAATCCGGCACGGCGCTCCAGTTGCTCGGCCTTTTCGGCGATCGCCTCGACGATCAGGCCATGAGCAGTCGTGCCGGTTCTCTCTGCAAGTCGGGCAATGCGTGCCTTGAGTTCATCGGGCAGGCGTACGGTCGTCGTGGACATCGGAGCCCTCGATTTTCAGGAAAGCCCTAAAGTATCACATGTGTGCTACAACCCGACCGTCACAGCCGGATCTGCGGCCTGGGAGCCCCCGCGCAACCTGTCCCGCCGCCCCACCCACAGCGCGAGCAGCGCCACGGTGGCCACCCCCAGCCCATACCAGGTGGGGAACACCGAAAGCCCCGCGATCGCCAGCAGCACCGCGGCGTTGAGCGCGCGCGAGTCGAACAGCCGCGCGCCGCCGAACAGCATCGCGAAAGCCAGGGTGAACACCAGCCCGGACACCACGGCCTCGCCGATGTCCAGCCAGCTGCCGGCCATCAGCATGCCGGGATAGGCGATGAACATGAAGGGGATCACATAGGTGACCGCGGCCAGCTTGACCGCCTCGACCGCCACCTCGGTCCAGCGGGTCTGCGCGATGCCCGCCCCCACGAACACCGCCACGCACACCGGCGGCGTGATCACCGAGATGGTCGCGTAGTAGAAGACGAACATGTGGGCCACGATCGGCTCGATGCCCACCTTGGTGAGCGCCGGCGCGAGCACCGCGGCCACCAGAACGTAGGCGGCGGTGGTGGGCATGCCCATGCCGATCACCATGCAGACCAGGCCGGTGACCAGCGCCACCAGCCAGACCGAGCTGCCGGCCAGCGCCACGATCATCGTGGACAGGGTCACGCCGAAGCCGGTGAGGTTCACCATGCTCACCAGGATCTGCGCGCCTGCCAGCAGCACGCCGATCATCACCAGCGCCTTGCCGGCATCTTCCAGGCTGTCGAGGATCACGCGCAGCGAGCGCTTCAGGTCGGCGAGCGAGCGCACGTTCAGCAGCAGGTAGGGCACGAACAGGCCGATCACGCCGAAGAAGGCGGCGGTCTGCACCGAGCGGCCGCTGACGATGCCGAAGATCAGCGCGGCGAAGGCGGCCAGGATCGGCACCGTGCGCCGGGGCGCGCGCACCGCTGCCCAGGACGGCATCTCGGACTCGGGCACCACCTTGAGCCCGCGGTTGATCGCGATGAAGTGGATGGTGGCGAAGCAGCCCAGGTAGTACAGGAAGGCGGGCAGGAAGGCCGCGATCGCGATGTCGAAGTAGCTGCGGCCGATGATCTCGGCCATCACGAAGGCGGCCGCGCCCATGACCGGCGGCGCGATCTGTCCGCCGGTGGAGGCCACCGCCTCGATGCCGCCGGCCAGCGCCGGCGGATAGCCCAGGCGCTTCATCAGCGGGATCGTGAAGTTGCCGGTGGTGGCCACGTTGGCCACCGCGCTGCCGCTGATCGTGCCGAACAGGCCCGAGGCCACGGTGGCCATCTTGGCGGCGCCGCCCGGGCTGCGGCCGCTCACGCGGATGGCCAGGTCCATGAAGGTCTGGCCGCCGCCGGTGAACAGCAGCACGCTGCCGAACAGCACGAAGGCGCCGATCGTGGTGCTGGCCACGCCCACCAGCAGGCCCCAGATGCCCAGGTCGCCGAGCAGCAGGGTCTCGGTCACGAAGTAGAGGTCGAAGCCCCGATGGCCCAGCGGCCCGGAGATGTACTGGCCGAAGAACGCATAGGCGATGCCGGCCAGCGCGATGATCGGGAAGATCGCGCCGATCGCGCGGCGCGAGACCTCGAGCACGGTGATCACCAGGCCCGCGGTCAGCGCGATGTCGAGCGCGGTGGCCGTGGGCAGGCTCTCCATGATCTCGTCGTAGCTGACGATCACGTAGCCGCAGGCCGCGAGCGTGACGGCCGCCATCGCGGCATCGACCGCCACGCCTGCGGGGCGCCAACGCCGCCCCTCGCCCAGCGGGAACATCAGCAGGCCCAGGCAGACCACGAGCGCCAGGAAGATCGCCCGCTGGATCAGGCTCTCGAAGGCCCCGAAGGCCGAGGTGTAGAGGATGAACAGCCCCAGCAGGGCTGCCAGCGTCTTGCTTGCCCAGGCGCGCATGCTTCGGTGTCGCGGATCGGTTGGCGCGAATCTTCGTGGCAGGTGCCGATCACTTCGGCATCAGCTTGGCCGGGATCTCGACGCCCTTCTCCTTGATGTAGCGCGCCACGCCCGGGTGCAGCGGGATCGTGCCCTGCTCGAGCGTGAGCTTCATGATGTCGATGCCCTTGAGGCTCGACAGCGCGCCGACCTGCACGGTGGTGTCCTCGAATACGGCCTTGGCGATCTGGTAGGCCATCTCCTCGGACAGGTCCGGGCGCGCCGACACCGCCAGGCCGAAGCTCCAGGTGCTGTAGGCGGGGATGCCGTCGGCGGCGCCGGCCGGGATGTCGACCACCGCGATGTCGGGCATCTTGTCCTGCAGCAGCTTCTTCTGGTCGGCGCTCAGGCCCAGCACCTTGACCGGTGTGAAGGTGGCGATGTCGAGCGAGGAGCCGTCGAGCTTGTTGCCGGCGCCGGACTTCACGTAGCCGATCACCCGGTTGTCCTTGATCGAGTTGACGATGTCGGTGGTGGAGCCGCGCACCCAGTCGGGTGCGATGCCCAGCGTCTTGAACACCGCCTCGGCGGTCTTCTCGGTGGCCGAGCCCTTCAGCCCAGGGTTGAAGCGCTTGCCGGCGAGCTCGGCGAGCGAACTCACCTTGGCGTCGCCGCGCACGACCACGTTCTGCGGCGCCGGCGAATAGACGAACATCAGCCGGTTGTCGACCTTCTTGCCTTCGAAGGCCTGCTCGCCCACGTAGGCGTGGTAGCTGACGTTGGTGGTGACCAGGCCCAGGTCCACCTGCTTGCGGTCCATGCGGCGAAGGTTGTCGACGGTGGCGCCGGTCTCCACGACCGAGCTCTCCACGTTGGGCACCTTGGCGTTGATCAGCTGCGACAGCGCCACGAAGTAGCCGTACTGGCTGGACGACGCCGAGGTGGAGCCGATCAGGATCTTGTCCTTGGCCAGGGCCGGGGTGGCGAGGGCGACGGTGGCGCAGGCGGCCAGGGCCGCGACGAGTTTGCGTTTCATGCTCCGGTTCCTTCCTTTTGCTTGCGTGAGGTGTTGCGGGGATCGGTGTCGTCGAGGCTGGCGCGGGGCACCCGCACCGGCAGCGACAGCACCAGGAACGAATGGGTCTTGCCGTGGCCGTCGAGGTTCAGCGCGTCGTTCACGCCGCCTTCGAGCACGTCGTCGATCACGAAGTTCAGCGCCCACAGGCGGGGCAACTCGTAGCGGTGCACGCGGGTGGCGCCGCGGTGGGCGAAAAGTGCGTGCACGCGCTCGGCGGTGAGCTGCTCGCGGATCAGCGGGAAGTCCGCTTCGCGGTACGCGATCACGCTCACGTTCAGGCGCTCGCCCTTGTCGCCGGCGCGGGCGTGGGCGATCCGGTGCAGCGGCACTTCGACGAGATCGGGGTCGATGGCGCTCATTCGACGATTTCCACGACCGGGTGCACCAACTCGCGGCGAATGTAGCCCGAGGTGGTGGAGATGCGACGGCGCAGGCTGCTTCGGATGCCGCCGCCGCCGGCCGGCCCCGCGCAGTAGAGCGCCAGCACTTCCTCGGGGGCGCGGGCGGCGGTCGCGCGGTCGGGGGCGCTGATCGCGATCCGCAGGCGGACGTCCTGCAGCAGGTCGGTCGCGCCGACGGCCGCCGCACGGGCGCCGCCGCGGCGCGAGAGCGCGGCCTCGCCACCGCGGGCGGCGAGCCAGGCGCCATCGTCGTCGTTGAATACGCTGGCCACCCCGATCAGGTCGCCGCGCATCCGGATGCCCGAGGGCAGCCGCTTGCGCACCACGTCGAGCGCGAGCCGCGCGCGGTCCAGCGCGTTGGGCCCGGCATAGGAGATCTCGGCTTCGCCGAACCAGCCGGCCTCGTGGCCGACGGTGACCTTGAGCGTGGGCGGCATCGCGCGGCCGCGGGCGCCCTCGACGCGCACCTGGTCGGGCCCGGTCTCGGCCAGCTCGACCTCGGTGATGTCCAGCGTGACGTCGGGGGTCAGGTAGGTCGACGGGTCGTGGATCTCGTAGAGCAGTTGCTCGGTGACCGTGTGGCGGTTCACCAGGCCCCCAATGTCGTCGCCCTTGCCGACCACGAAGCGGCCGTCGGCCTGCATGGCCACGACCGGGAAAGCGATCCGCTCCGGGTGGGGCACGTCCTTGAAGCCCGGGTCGGCGTAGTAACCGCCGGTGACCTGGGCGCCGCATTCGAGCAGGTGGCCGGCGGCGGTGCCGGCAGCGGCCAGCATCGGGTCGTCGAGCGACCAGCCGTGGAAGTGCGCGAAGGGCGCGAGTGCGAGCGAGGGATCGGCCACCCGGCCTGCCACCACGACGTCAGCGCCGGCTGCCAGCGCCTCGACCAGCGGCGCGGCGCCCAGGTAGGCGTTGGCGCAGATCACGTCGCCCAGCGGCCGAGGATTGCCCTGCTCGTCCTGCAGGCCGGAAATGGCGCCGGTCGCGATCAGGTCGTCGCCGGTGACGACCGCGATCTTCATCGGCCGGCAGCCCAGGCGCTTGCCGAGCGCGCGGATCGCGCGGGCCGCGGCATGCGGATTGGCCTGGCCGAAGTTGCCGAGGATGCGGATGCCGTGCGCCAGGCAGGGCTCGAGGATGGGCTCGAGCATGCGCTCGAGCAGCGGCTCGTAGCCGTGCTCGGGGTTCTCCAGGCGCGCCAGCTGGGCCAGCGCCAGCGTGCGCTCGCCGAGCGTCTCGAACATGATCGCCGCCGGGCCGCCCGAAGCGATCAGGCTGCGCACCACCGGCAGCGGCGCGTCGAGCCGGTCGCCCGAGAAGCCGGCGCCGCAGCCGACCCTGACCGTGTCGTGGACGCCGACCGCACCGTGATTCGGCACGATTCGTCTCCTCTGTCGTTGTTCCGGGCCCGCAATCGGGCCCGAGGGGAGTCCGCAATCGGACTCGTGGGCGCCAGACTGCCTCAGCACTAGCCACTCTGGCAAACTGATTTATCCGATGGATTCATAAGCAGCGTTTATGCATGTCAGCATCCGGCAGATGCAGCTCTTCCGCACCGTCGCCGAGGCCGGCAGCTTCAGCGAGGCGGCGCTTCGGCTGCACCTGTCGCAGCCCGCACTCAGCGCGTCGATCCGCAAGCTCGAGGAAACGCTCGAGGTGAAGCTGTTCGACCGCACCACTCGGCGCATCGCGCTCACGCCCGAAGGGCAGGAGCTGCTGCGGCTGTCGGCCCGGCTGATCGACGAGTTCGAGGCGGTGACCGGCGACCTGCGCGACTACCTGGCGCGACGTCGCGGCCGCGTGGTCGTGGCGGCGCTTCCCTCGCTCGCGGCGATCACGCTGCCGCCGGCGCTGGCCCGCCTGAAGGCGATGCACCCCGGCATCGAGGTGACGCTGCGCGACACGCTGAACGACGAGATCCAGGAGCTGGTGCAGAGCGGCGCGGCGGACTTCGGCCTGACCGTGGCGCCGGAAGCCGGACGCGGGCTGGCTTTCAGGCCGCTGATCGTGGACCGCTTCGTGATGCTGTGCCCGCGCGACCACGAGCTCGCGGATCGCCGCCAGGTGAGCTGGACGCAGGTGGTGCGCTACCCGATCGTGGGCATGGCGCGGACGTCGAGCGTGCGCCAGCACATCGACGCGGCCTGCGCCCAGGCCGGCATCGCGCTGCGAAACGAGTACGACGTGGAGCACCTGGCCACGGTGGGCGCGCTGGTGCGCGAAGGCCTGGGGGTGGCCGCACTGCCCTCGCTGACCACCCCGCTGCTGCGCTTCGCCGACCTGGCCGAGGTGCCCATCGTGCGGCCACGCGTGGAGCGCACGATGGGGATCGTGACTCGGGCGGGACGCAGTCTTTCGGTGGCGGCCAGCGCGCTGGTGGAGATGCTCAGCGAGTAGGCCAGCCCCGCTCACTCGTGCCGCAACGCATCGATCGGATTCATCCGCGCCGCCCGCCGCGCCGGAAAGTAGCCGAAGACCACGCCGATCGCCGCCGCGAACAGGAAGGACACCAGGTTCACCGTGGGGTCGAACAGGAAGGGCACGTCCATCAGGCGCGCCAGCACCACCGACGCGCCCGCGGCCAGCACCACGCCGACCAGGCCGCCGAAGGCCGCCAGCACCACCGCCTCGATCAGGAACTGCAACAGCACCTCGCGCTCGAGCGCGCCGATGGCCAGCCGCAGGCCGATCTCGCGGGTGCGCTCGGTCACGCTGACCAGCATGATGTTCATGATGCCGATGCCGCCCACCAGCAGGCTCACCGCGGCCACCGCGCCGAG
>MEEC01000069.1 GCA_001724315.1 Lautropia sp. SCN 70-15
CGCCGACTACATCGCCGGCATGACCGATCGCTTCGCGGTGCGCGAGCATTCCCGGCTGTCCGGCGTCGACTGGTCGGATCCGGGCGCGGGGCTGCTGGGCGGGGCCAGCGAGGCGGCACCTTGACGGTGCGCACGGGGCTGTTGCGCCCCAATCGCGTGCGGCGATCCGGCTGACGCGCACTGATCCGGTGCGCGTCAGCCCAACTGGGGCGCCCGAATCCGGGGCGGATCGCCCTAAGTTGTTGCAGTGCAAGAAAAAATTCCAAGCCGGCATGCTTGGTGCTTATACTGCAAGGTTCGACTGCGCGCATTTGAGCTTCGGGGTGGCCGGCCGCTTCCAGCAGCCGGGTTTCCCGGGCGGGCCGGCCCCGGCAAGGCGCGCAGCAGGATTGCGCCTGCGGCGACAGTTCGGTTCTTCCGTCGTCCCCAGGCTGCCGCACAGCACGGACTCTGGAGTTCACTGATGGATGCCATGCAACGGGACGCCCTCGATCGGGCGGCCTCCCAAGGCCGACGCGACCCCGCCGATCTCTCGCCGGCCGCGCCGGCGGCGGCCGGTCTCTACGATCCGGTCAACGAGCACGACTCTTGCGGCGTCGGCTTCGTCGCCAACATCAAGGGCAAGAAGAGCCACCGCCTCATCGAGCAGGGCCTGCAGATCCTCTGCAACCTCGACCATCGCGGGGCGGTGGGCGCGGATCCGCTGATGGGCGACGGCGCGGGCATCCTGATCCAGATTCCCGACCAGTACTTCCGCGAGGAAATGGCGAAGCAGGGCGTCACGCTGCCGCCGGCCGGCGAGTACGGCGTCGGCATGGTCTTCCTGCCCAAGGAGCACGCGTCGCGGCTGGCCTGCGAGCAGGAGCTCGAGCGCGCGGTGCGCGCCGAAGGGCAGGTCCTGCTCGGCTGGCGCGACGTGCCGCTCGACCGCGAGATGCCGATGTCGCCCACGGTGCGCGCCAAGGAACCGGTGATCCGCCAGATCTTCATCGGCCGCGGCCCGGACGTCATGGTCACCGACGCGCTCGAGCGCAAGCTCTACGTCATCCGCAAGATGGCGAGCCACAAGATCCAGATGCTGGGCCTGAAGCACAGCAAGGAATACTTCGTGCCGTCGATGTCGGCGCGCACCATCGTCTACAAGGGCCTGCTGCTGTGCGGCCAGGTGGGCCAGTACTACAAGGACCTGCAGGATCCCCGCGCGGTCACCGCGCTGGCGCTGGTGCACCAGCGCTTCTCGACCAACACCTTCCCCGAGTGGCCGCTGGCCCACCCCTACCGGCTGGTCGCGCACAACGGCGAGATCAACACGGTCAAGGGCAACTACAACTGGCTGCGCGCGCGCGAAGGCGTGATGAAGTCGCCGGTGCTCGGCGAGGACCTGGCCAAGCTCTACCCGATCGTCTACGCGGGCCAGTCCGACACCGCCACCTTCGACAACTGCCTCGAGCTGCTGGTCATGGCGGGCTATCCGATCGCCCACGCGATGATGATGATGATCCCGGAGGCGTGGGAGCAGCACACGCTGATGGATCCGAAGCGGCGCGCCTTCTACGAGTTCCACGCCGCGATGATGGAACCCTGGGACGGCCCCGCGGCCATCGCCTTCACCGACGGCCGCCAGATCGGCGCCACCCTCGATCGCAACGGCCTGCGCCCGGCGCGCTACTGCGTGACCGACGACGACATGGTCATCATGGCCTCGGAGTCGGGCGTCCTGCCCATTCCCGAGAGCCGCATCGTCAAGAAGTGGCGGCTGCAGCCCGGCAAGATGTTCCTGATCGACCTCGACCAGGGCCGCATCGTCGACGACGCCGAGCTCAAGACCCAGCTCGCCAACAGCAAGCCCTACCGCGAGTGGATCGAGGCGATCCGCGTCAAGCTCGACGAGATCGACGTGCCGCGCGACCTCGAGGCCGCCGCCCGCGAGGCCCTGGGCCCGACCGAGCAGGAGGCCAAGCGCGCCGAGCAGATCGCCGACGAGGTCTCCCAGCAGACGCCCGCGGTGTCCACCTCGCTGCTCGACCGCCAGCAGGCCTTCGGCTACACGCAGGAAGACGTCAAGTTCCTGATGGCCCCGATGGCCGCCGCCGGCGAGGAAGCGGTCGGCTCGATGGGCAACGACTCGCCGCTCGCGGTGCTGTCGAACAAGAACAAGCCGCTCTACAACTACTTCCGCCAGCTGTTCGCGCAGGTGACCAACCCGCCGATCGACCCGATCCGCGAGCAGATGGTGATGTCGCTGGTGTCCTTCATCGGCCCGCGCCCGAACCTGCTCGACCTGAACAACATCAACCCGCCGATGCGGCTCGAGGTCTCGCAGCCGGTGCTCGACGCCAGCGACATCGAGCGGATCCGCAACATCGAGCGCTACACCGGCAACAAGTTCAAGTCCTACGAGCTCGACATCTGCTACCCGGTCGCCTGGGGCAGCGAGGGCATCGAGGCGCGGCTCGCGTCGCTGGCCGCCGAGGCCGAGGATGCGGCGCGCTCCGGCTACAACATCCTGATCGTGTCCGACCGCAAGCTGGCAGCCGACCGCGTGGCGATCCCGGCGCTGCTGGCCACCAGCGCGGTCCACCAGCACCTGGTCAACCGCGGGCTGCGCACCAGCACCGGCCTGGTCGTCGAGACCGGGTCGGCGCGCGAGGTGCACCACTTCGCGCTGCTCGCCGGCTACGGCGCCGAGGCGATCCACCCCTACCTGGCGATGCAGACCATCGCCGACCTGCACAAGGGCGCGCCCGGCGGCATCGGCCCCGACAAGGCGGTCGCGAACTTCGTGAAGGCGATCGGCAAGGGGCTGATGAAGGTCATGTCCAAGATGGGCATCTCGACCTACATGAGCTACTGCGGCGCGCAGATCTTCGAGGCCATCGGCCTGTCGAAGGCGCTGGTCGACAAGTACTTCACCGGCACGCCGAGCAACGTGGAGGGCATCGGCGTGTTCGAGGTCGCCGAGGAGGCGCTGCGCCTGCATCGCGCGGCCTTCGGCAACGACCCGGTGCTGGCCGGCATGCTCGACGCCGGCGGCGAGTACGCCTACCGGATCCGCGGCGAGGACCACATGTGGACGCCCGACTCGATCGCGCGCCTGCAGCACTCGACCCGCGCCAACAACTATTCCACCTACAAGGAATACGCGCAGCTGATCAACGACCAGACCCGCCGGCACATGACGCTGCGCGGGCTGTTCGAGTTCCGCTTCGACGCCTGCAAGCCGGTGCCGATCGAGGAGGTCGAGCCGGCCGCCGAGATCGTGAAGCGCTTCGCCACCGGCGCGATGTCGCTCGGCTCGATCTCCACCGAGGCGCACGCCACGCTGGCCGTGGCGATGAACCGGATCGGCGGCAAGTCGAACACCGGCGAGGGCGGCGAGGACGCGCTGCGCTATCGCGCCGAGATGCGCGCCGGCAAGCCGGTCGTGAAGACCGGTGACACGCTGGGCAGCCTGCTCGGCGCCGATCGCGTCGAGGCCGACATCCCGCTGAAGGACGGCGACTCGCTGCGCTCGCGGATCAAGCAGGTGGCCTCGGGCCGCTTCGGCGTCACCGCCGAGTACCTGTCCAGCGCCGACCAGATCCAGATCAAGATGGCCCAGGGCGCCAAGCCCGGCGAGGGCGGCCAGCTGCCCGGCCACAAGGTCTCCGATTACATCGGCATGCTGCGCTACTCGGTGCCGGGCGTCGGCCTGATCTCGCCGCCGCCGCACCACGACATCTATTCGATCGAGGACCTGGCCCAGCTGATCCACGACCTGAAGAACGCGAACACGCGCGCCTCGGTCTCGGTCAAGCTGGTCTCCGAGGTCGGCGTGGGCACGGTCGCGGCGGGCGTGGCCAAGGCCAAGGCCGACCACGTGGTCATCGCCGGCCACGACGGCGGCACCGGCGCCTCGCCGCTGTCGTCGATCAAGCACGCCGGCACCCCCTGGGAGCTGGGCCTGGCCGAGACCCAGCAGACGCTGGTGCTCAACCGCCTGCGCGGGCGCATCGTCGTGCAGGCCGACGGCCAGATGAAGACCGGCCGCGACGTCGTCGTCGGCGCGCTGCTCGGCGCCGACGAGTTCGGCTTCGCGACCGCGCCGCTGGTCGTCGAGGGCTGCATCATGATGCGCAAGTGCCACCTGAACACCTGCCCGGTGGGCGTGGCCACGCAGGATCCGGTCCTGCGCCGCAAGTTCCAGGGCAAGCCCGAGCACGTCGTGAACTTCTTCTTCTTCGTGGCCGAGGAAGTCCGCGAGCTGATGGCGAAGCTCGGCGTGCGCCGCTTCGACGAGCTGATCGGCCGCGCCGACCTGCTCGACATGCGCAAGGGGATCGAGCACTGGAAGGCGCGCGGCCTGGACTTCTCGCGCATCTTCACCGTGCCGGCGGTGCCGGCCGAGGTGCCGCGCCACCGGACGGAGGCGCAGGATCACGGGCTGTCCGCGGCGCTCGACAACCGGATGATCGAGCTGGCCCGCCCGGCGCTCGAGCGGCGCGAGAAGGTGTCCTTCATCCTGCAGATCCGCAACGTGAACCGCACGGTCGGCACGATGCTGTCGGGCGAGGTCGCCCGGCGCTTCGGCCACGACGGCCTGCCCGAGGACACGATCCACGTGCAGCTCAAGGGCACGGCGGGGCAGAGCTTCGGCGCCTTCCTGGCGCGCGGGGTCACGCTCGACCTGGTCGGCGAGGGCAACGACTACGTCGGCAAGGGCCTGTCGGGCGGCCGGATCATCGTCCGGCCCACCAACGACTTCCGCGGCCAGGCCGACCAGAACATCATCGTCGGCAACACGGTGCTCTACGGCGCGATCGAGGGCGAGGCCTACTTCTCGGGCGTGGCCGGCGAGCGCTTCGCGGTGCGCAACTCCGGCGCCACCGCGGTGGTCGAGGGCACCGGCGACCACGGCTGCGAGTACATGACCGGCGGCACGGTGGTCGTGCTCGGCGAGACCGGCCGCAACTTCGCGGCGGGCATGTCGGGCGGCATCGCCTACGTGTGGGACCCGGAAGGACAGTTCGAGTCGCGCTGCAACACCGCGATGGTCGGGCTCGATCGGGTCCTGCCCACCTCGGAGCAGCTGCAGTCGGTCGAGCCGGCGGTCTGGCACCGCGGCGAGTGCGACGAGATCATCCTCAAGGAGCTGCTCGAGCGGCACTTCCGCTTCACCGGCAGCGAGAAGGCCCGCGCGATCCTCGACGACTGGGAGCGCAGCCGCGGCCTCTTCGTCAAGGTGTTC
Source organism: Lautropia sp. SCN 70-15 (assembly GCA_001724315.1). Classification (GTDB taxonomy): domain Bacteria; phylum Pseudomonadota; class Gammaproteobacteria; order Burkholderiales; family Burkholderiaceae_E; genus Zeimonas. The sequence goes on from MEEC01000069.1 coordinate 5,228, forward strand.
CCGCACGAGTACCGGCGCGCGCTCGGCGAGATGCACGCCGCCGGCAAGGGCGGGAAGGTCAGGGCGAAGACCACGGCCTGAGCGGCCGCGGGCATCGACAGCGCAGCGACAAAGACATCAGCACGGATCAAGCGACATGGGCAAGGTCACCGGTTTTCTCGAGTTCCAGCGTCTTCAGGAAGCCTCCGAAGACGCGAAGACGCGGCTGGGTCACTACCGCGAGTTCGTCCTGCACCTGACCGACGAGGAAGCCTCGCGGCAGGGCGCGCGGTGCATGGATTGCGGGATCCCGTTCTGCCAGACGGGCTGCCCGGTCAACAACATCATTCCCGACTGGAACGACCTGGTCTACCGCGGCAACTGGAAGCTGGCGCTCGACACGCTGCACTCGACCAACAATTTCCCCGAGTTCACCGGCCGCGTCTGCCCGGCGCCCTGCGAGGCCTCGTGCACGCTGAACATCAACAACGACCCGGTGGGCATCAAGTCGATCGAGCACGCGATCATCGACAAGGGCTGGGAGGAAGGCTGGGTGGTGCCGCAGCCTCCCGCCAAGGCCACCGGCAAGCGCGTGGCGGTGATCGGCGCGGGCCCGGCGGGCCTGGCCTGCGCGCAGCAGCTGGCGCGCGCCGGCCACGAGGTCACCGTGTTCGAGAAGAACGACCGGGTGGGCGGCCTGCTGCGCTACGGCATTCCCGACTTCAAGCTCGAGAAGAGCCACATCGACCGCCGGGTCGAGCAGATGAAGGCCGAGGGCGTGCGCTTCCGCACCGGCGTGCTGGTGGGCGAGCTCGATGGCGCGGGCGTCAACGACTGGTCGAAGGAGCGCGTGTCGCCGGCCGAGCTGCTCGAGCAGTTCGACGCGGTCGCGCTGACCGGCGGCGCCGAGCAGCCGCGCGACCTCCCGGTGCCCGGCCGCGAGCTGCGCGGCGTGCACTTCGCGATGGAGTTCCTGCCGCAGCAGAACAAAGTCGTGGCCGGCGACAAGCTCAAGGAGCAGATCCTGGCCACCGGCAAGCACGTCGTGGTGATCGGCGGCGGCGACACCGGCTCGGACTGCGTGGGCACGAGCAACCGCCAGGGGGCCAAGTCGGTCACCCAGTTCGAGCTGATGCCCCAGCCGCCCGAGCAGGAGAACAAGCTGCTCACCTGGCCGAACTGGCCCTACAAGCTGCGCACTTCTTCCTCGCACGAGGAAGGCTGCGCGCGCGACTGGGCGGTCACCACCAAGCGCTTCGTCGACGACGGCAAGGGCCGCGTCAAGGCGCTGGTCGGCGCGCGGCTCGAGTGGAAGAAGGACGAGGCCACCGGCCAGATGAAGATGTCCGAGGTGCCCGGCTCGGAGTTCGAGCTGCCGGCCGACCTGGTGCTGCTCGCGATGGGCTTCGTGTCGCCGGTGGCGAAGGTGCTCGAGTCCTTCGGCGTCGAGAAGGACGGACGCGGCAACGCGAAGGCGACCACCGACGGCGAGGGCTGCTACGCCACCAACGTGGGCAAGGTCTTCGCGGCCGGCGACATGCGCCGCGGCCAGTCGCTGGTCGTCTGGGCGATCCGCGAAGGGCGGCAGTGCGCCCGGGCGATCGATGAGTTCCTGATGGGCTCGTCGACCCTGCCGCGCTGAGTCAACCCCAGCGCATCGCCGCCAAGGCTTCGACGAAGCGCCCGAGGTCTTCGGGCGCCATTCGCTCGATGCCGCCTGCCGCCGCGCGGCCGGCGCCGCCAAATTGCCGGCACAACGCGTCGGCGCCGTTCGGCGCGGCCAGCGGCGCGCGCACGCTGGCCCACAGCGTCCCGTCGGAACGCCTCGTGAACACCGCGTGCGCGCGCCCCGGCGCCTCGCTCGCGAGCGCGTTGGCGAGCGTGCCCGACACCCTTCTCGCCCAGGCTTCGTCGGGCAGCACCAGCACCCTGCCGGTCGGCCCGTCCCACAGGAAGGGCAGGCTCGCGGCGCGGGCCAGGTCGCGTTCACGCCGCTCGGCGATGCGGTCCGCGATCGGCTCGCGGGCGGCGAAGTCCAGTGGGTCGGCGTGGCGCAGCATCAGCCGGAACAGCTCGGCGGGCGGGATCAGCAGGTCCGACTCGGCGTCGCCATAGGCGTTGTAGTTGATCGCGACGCCCAGCGCGCGCAGGCGCTCGCGGGCCTCGCGCGGCAGGCCGATGGCGTCGGCGAGCCGCTCCGCAGCCGGGTCCATGTTGTCGCCCCAGGCGCCCACCGCGGCCCAGGCGCGAAAGCGGGCATCGCCGCGCTCGCCGGTCAGGAAGCGATCGACCAGCAGGCTGGTGCAGGTGCCGCTCGACAGGTCGATGCGCGCCTCCAGCCCCGGATGGCGCGGGATCTCGTCCACCGCGTGGTGATCGAAGTAGCGCACGCGGGCGCCGCGCGCCAGGATCTCGTCCAGCGCCGCGCGGTTTCGCGCCATCGACAGGTCGCAGACCAGCACTTCGTCGCCGTCGCCGGCCGGCACCCGCTCGAGCAGCGCGATCTCGCGCTTCAGTCCGGTGACCAGCGTGGCCGGTGCCGGATCGTGCAGGCGCCACTGCACGACCGCGCACAGCCCGTCGGCGTCGCCGTTGCAGACATCGAAGCGGCGCCGGCTCACGGCGCGCGCCTCGTCCAGTCCCCGGCGAGCGCGCCGACGTCCACCGGCCAGCCGGTGTCGACCTCGATGGCCAGGGGCCGCTCGTCGTCGCGCAGCGGATCGTGGCCGGCGAGCTGCCGCTCGAGCACGGCGAGGCCCGCCTCCGAGGGGTCGCCGCCGCGCTGCTCGCGCGCGCGGACCCGCTCGCGCAGCAGGTCGGCTTCGGCCCGGCAATGCAGGATCGCGAAGGGCAGGCCGCGCTCGCGGGCCGCCGCACGGAAGGCGTCGCGCTCCGACGCTCGCAGGAAGGCCGCATCGACGATCACCGGCCACCCTGCGTCGAGCGCGATCGTGGCCAGCGCCAGCAGCCGGGCATAGGTGCGCTCGCTGTCCTCGGGCCGGTAGATGCCGTCTCCCGGGCCGCTGCGCGATCGGGCCAGCGGTCGCAGGCCGAACAGCCGCTTGCGTTCCACGTCGGAGCGCAGGCGCAGCGCGCCGGCCTGCTCGAGCAGTCGAGCCGCCAGATGACTCTTGCCGGAGCCGGACAACCCGTGCGTGATCAGCAGCCGCGGATCGCGCAGACGGGCCAGGCGATCGGCCAGCGCGAGGTAGTCGGGCGCCGCCGTCGGTCCGTTCGCCGGGGTGGTCGTCGGCACGCCGCCGGCGACCTGCTGCCCCGCGCGGATCGCCGCCACCATCGCGCGCACCAGCGCCCGGTAGACCAGGTAGTAGCGCAGCACCGGCACGCCTTCGTAGTCGCCGCTGCGCGCCAGCCACGCGTCGAGGAAGCGGAAGGCCAGGTCGCCGCGCGCGTGGGCCATCAGGTCCATTGCCAGGAAGGCCACCTCGCTCTGCACATCGATCCAGCGCAGGTCGGGATCGAACTCGATGCAGTCGAAGGCAGTGACCTCCTCGCCCAGCGCCACCGCGTTGGCCAGGTGCAGGTCGCCGTGGCACTCGCGGACCTTGCCCTCGGCCCGGCGCCGCTCGAAGACCGGCCGCAGCCGCGCGCCCTCGGTCTCGCACCAGGCGCGCAGCCGGGCCACGCGCGGATCGTCGAGCCGCTGCGCGAGCGAGTCCAGCACGCGCGCGGTGGCCGCCTCGATGTGGGCCGCGCTGCCGAAGCCGTCGCCACTGCCTCCAAGGCCATCGCCACCGCCGCCGCCTGCGACCGCATCGGCATCCGCGCCCGCGCCCGTGCCCGTCCCCGCGCCCCCGGCCACCGCCGGCGCGGCTTCGTGAAAGGTCGCAATGCGCTCGGCGAGCCGGTCGAGGTCCTCGCCCTGCAGGCGTCCCGCGGCGAGCCGTTCGCTGAGCAGGGCGCCCGGCGGGAACTCGCGCATCAGCACCGCGTGGTCGATCGGCGCACCCTCGCCGTCGATGCGCGGTTGCTCGCGGCTGCCGCGAATCGCGACCACGTCGAGATAGAGGTCGGGCGCGAGCCGGCGGTTCAGCCGAAGCTCCTCGCGGCAGAAGTGCTCGCGCACCTCGGCCGATCCGAAGTCGAGGAAACCCAGCCGCACCGGCTTCTTCAGCTTCCACGCGTGCTCGCCGTCGAGCAGCACCCAGGAGATGTGCGTCTCGATGCAGCGGACCGGGCGGCCCAGCGCGGACTCGAGATGCCGGCGCAGCGCCTGCGCGAAGCCGTCGGGCGGCGCGGGCCTGCCGGCGTCCTGCGAGTCGGCGTCCTGCGTGGCGGTTCTCGAATCCGTCTGCGGCATTTCGGTCCTGTCTGCTGGCCTCGCCGATGGTGGCACACTGTCGGCACGACTGGCCAGCAGGCATGGCGACCGGCCGGAAGGCCCGGCGCAACGGGCCGGCGACCCTTCCCAGGAAATGGAGACACGATTCCGATGACCGAGATCCACGAGCTGAGCGCCGCCGAACTGTCGAACGCCTACGCGCGCGGCGAGTTGTCGCCGGTCGAGGCCGCCCGTGCCGCGCTCGAGCGCATCGAGCGCTGGGAGCCGAGGATCAACGCGATGTATCGGGTCCATCGCGACGCCGCGCTCGAGGCCGCAGCCGGGTCCGAGGCGCGCTGGCGCGCCGGCAGCCCGCTGTCCGCGATCGACGGCGTGCCGGTCACGATCAAGGAGAACATCTACACCCGGGGCGACCCGGCCCCGCTGGGCACGCAGGTCACCGACCGCACGCCCAAGGCGCAGGACGCGCCCCCGGCGGCCCGCATGCGCGAGGCGGGCTGCGTGATCCTCGGCAAGACCACGATGCCCGACTTCGGCATGCTGTCGTCGGGGCGCTCGTCGATGCACGGCACCACGCGCAATCCCTGGCGTCTCGATCGCAACACCGCCGGCTCGTCCTCGGGCGCCGGCGCCGCGGGCGCGGCCGGCTACGGCCCCTTCCACATCGGCACCGACATCGGCGGCTCGATCCGGCTGCCGGCTGCGCTGTGCGGGCTGTACGGCCTCAAGCCCAGCCTCGGGCGCGTGCCGATCGACCCGCCCTACATGGGCCGGGCAGCCGGGCCGATGACCCGCAGCGTGATCGATGCGGCGCTGATGATGAACGCGCTCGCCAGGCCCGACGCGCGCGACTTCATGAGCCTGCCCTACGAGCCGATGGACTACGCGGCGAACGTCGACGGGATGTCGCCCAAGGGCCTGCGGATCGGCGTGCTGACCGACATGCGCGCCGGTCTGGCGCCCGAGCCCGAGGTGGTCGCCGCGGTCGAGTCGGCGGCGCGCGCGCTCGAGGCGGCCGGCGCGATCGTCGAGCCGGCGCCGGTTTTCCTCACGCCCGCGATGCTCGACGGCATCTGCGCCTTCTTCGAGGCGCGCTCGCACGCCGACGTGTCCGCGATGCCCCCGGAGGTCCGCTCGAGGATCCTGCCCTTCATCGTGGAGTGGTGCACGCACCGGGCAAGGAACTTCACCGGCGCCGACGTGATGGCCGCCTACGGCCAGGTGATGGCGATGCGCGATGCGGCGGTGCGCGCCACCGCCCGCTTCGACTTCCTGCTGATGCCGACCACGCCGGTCGTGTCCTGGGGCGCCGAGCAGCACAGCCCGAGCGACGATCCGCACGACGCGCTGTCGCACATCGCGTTCACGGTGGCCTTCAACATGAGCGAGCAGCCCGCCGCGTCGGTGCCCTGGACCCACTCCGCCGACGGGCTGCCGATCGGCGTTCAGGTGGCGGGCCAGCGTTTCGATGATCTGGGCGTCCTGCGCCTGTCCCGCGCCCTCGAGCTCCTGCGCCCGCCGCTGCTCGCCTGGCCGCAGCCGTGAGGGCGCGGCGGCGCCCGTTGCTCGTGTCTGCCACCTGGCCACCGGTCTAGTCATTCGCCCGGCCGCCGGCGAGAGACAGGCGGCGCCGGGCAAGTGCTGCGGCCCCGCCTTCGGCGAGGGAAGCCCCGCGCAG
>MEEC01000070.1 GCA_001724315.1 Lautropia sp. SCN 70-15
GTGGGCCGCGTGTACCAGAACCCGATGAGCAGGTAGGAGACCAGGCCCACCGCTTCCCAGCCGAAGAACAGCTGCAGGAAGTTGTTCGCCATCACCAGCATCATCATCGAGAAGGTGAACAGCGAGATGTAGGAGAAGAAGCGCTGGTAGCCCGGGTCGTCGGCCATGTAGCCGATGGTGTAGACGTGCACCATCAGCGACACCGAGGTGACCACGCACATCATCGTGGCGGTCAGCGTGTCGATCAGGAAGCCGACCTCGAGGTTCACCCCGCCCACCGAGGCCCACTGGTACAGCGTGCCGTTGAAGGTGTTGCCCTGGAGCACGTCGAACAGGGTCCAGAGCGACGCCGCGAAGGACACCGCCACGCCGGCGATGGTCACCGTGTGCGCGCCGGCGCGCCCGACCTGGCGGCCGAACAGGCCTGCCACGATGGCGCCGACCAGGGGCGCGAAGGCTGCGAGAAGGTATGCGGTTTTCATGTCGTCAGCCCTTCAGGCTGTCGAGCGCCTCGGCATCGACCGTATCGAAATTGCGGAACAGCAGGACCAGGATCGCGAGGCCGATCGCCGACTCGGCGGCCGCGACCGTGAGGATGAAGAACACGAAGATCTGGCCGGCCGCGTCGCCGAGGAAGTGCGAGAAGGCGATGAAGTTCAGGTTGACCGCGAGCAGCATGAGCTCGATGGACATCAGCACGATGATCACATTGCGCCGGTTCATGAAGATGCCGATCACGCTGATCGCGAACAGGATCGCGCCGAGGATCAGGTAGTGGGCGAGCGTGAGGGTCATTCCTGGCTCCCTTGGCGGGGCTGGGCCGGCATCTTGATCATGCGCAGGCGGTCCTGGCTGCGGGTGCGCACCGCGGCGGACGGATCGTTGTAGCGGACGTCTTTCCGGCGGCGCAGCGTGAGCGCGATGGCCGACACGATGGCCACCAGCAGGATCACCGCGCCGATCTCGAAGGCCCAGACGTACTCGGTATACAGCAGGCTGCCCAGCGCCTTGGTGTTGCTGTAGTCGGCCGGCAGCTTCGGCGCGTCGGTCGCCTTCATCCCGCCGAAGGAATGAAGCAGTACCGCCGCCAGCTCGAGCACCACCACCACGCCCACGAAGAGCGCGACCGGCAGGTTCATCCAGAAGCCGCGCCGCACGCTGTCGAGGTTGATGTCGAGCATCATGACCACGAACAGGAACAACACCATGACCGCGCCCACGTAGACCAGCACCAGCGTGATCGCGAGGAACTCGGCCTTCAGCAGCATCCAGATGCCGGCGGCCGAGCAGAAGGTGAGGACGAGGAAGAGCGCCGAGTGCACCGGGTTGCGCGAGGAGATCACGCGCAGGGCCGCGAACACGGTGACGGCGGCGAAGAGGTAGAAAAGGACGGTCGTGGCTTGCATGGATGTCGCTCGGACTCGCGCTTCGCGTCAGCGATAGCGGGCGTCTGCCTCCCGGTTGGCGGCGATTTCCTTCTCGTAGCGATCGCCGATCGCGAGCAGCATTTCCTTCGTGAAGTACAGGTCGCCCCGCTTCTCGCCGTGGTACTCGTGGATGTGGGTCTCCACGATGGAGTCCACCGGGCAGCTCTCCTCGCAGAAGCCGCAGAAGATGCACTTGGTCAGGTCGATGTCGTAGCGCGTGGTGCGGCGGGTGCCGTCGGCGCGCTTGTCCGACTCGATGGTGATCGCCATGGCCGGGCAGACGGCCTCGCACAGCTTGCAGGCGATGCAGCGTTCCTCGCCGTTCGGGTAGCGGCGCAGCGCGTGCAGGCCCCGGAAGCGCGGCGACATCGGCGTCTTCTCTTCCGGGTAGAGCACCGTGATCTTGCGCGCGAAGAAATACCGCCCGGTGAGCCGCAGGCCCTTGAGCAGCTCGGTGAGCATGAAGCTCGTGAAGAAGTCCTTGACCGCTGTCATTCGATTCACCCGTTACCGGTCAGTTCCAGATGTTCCACGGCGTCTGGATCCAGATGGCGACCACAACCAGCCAGACCAGCGTGACCGGAATGAAGATCTTCCAGCCCAGGCGCATGATCTGGTCGTAGCGATAGCGCGGGAACGACGCCCGGAACCAGATGAAGAGCGAGACCATGAAGAAGGTCTTGATGCCGAGCCAGATCCAGCCCGGAATCCAGTTGAAGACCACCGAGTCGATCGGCGGATACCAGCCGCCCAGGAACATGATCGACGCCAGCGCCGACAGCAGGATCATGTTGGCGTATTCGGCCAGGCAGAAGATCGCGAAGCCCATGCCCGAGTACTCGACCATGTGACCGGCCACGATCTCGGACTCGCCCTCGACCACGTCGAAGGGGTGCCGGTTGGTCTCGGCCACCGAGGAGATCTGGTAGACGACGAAGATGGGCAGCAGCGGCAGCCAGTTCCAGGACAGGAAGTTGAGGCCCATCTCGGCGAAGGTGCCGCGGCCCTGGGCGTACACGATCTCGCTGATGTTGAGGCTGCCCGACACCATCAGCACCACCACCAGGCAGAAGCCGATGGCGAGTTCGTAGGAGACCATCTGCGCGGCCGCGCGCATGGCGCCCAGGAAGGCGTACTTGGAGTTCGAGGCCCAGCCCGCGATGATCACGCCATAGACCTCGACCGAGGTGATGGCCAGCAGCAGCAGCAGCCCGGCGTTCACGTTGGCCAGCACCAGGTCGGGCCCGAAGGGCATCACCGCCCAGGCGGCCATGGCCGGCATGATGGTCATGATCGGCCCGAGGATGTACAGGCCCTTGTTCGCCTGCGCCGGGACGATCACCTCCTTGAACATCATCTTGAAGGCGTCGGCGATCGGCTGCAGCAGGCCCTTCGGCCCCACGCGATTGGGCCCGATGCGCAGGTGCATGAAGCCGATCATCTTGCGCTCCCACAGCGTGAGATACGCGACGCAGCCCAGCAGCGGCAGCACGATCACGACGATCTTGACCAGGTTCCAGACGACCGGCCAGGCGGCGCCGAGCGTGCCCTCGCCCCAGGTGGTGACGCCGTTCAGCAGATTCTCCATGTTTCCGTTCTTCGTCTGCGTGTGGTCGTGAGGGTTCGCGCGTTCGGGCGGCCGCTCAGGCCCGCTCGATCCGGGCCGCGCCGGTCATGGCCGCCAGCCGCGCGGTGGACTCGTGGCCCGCCGCGAGCCGCAGCACGCCGTCGGCCAGCTTCGGGTCGGCAGCGAGTTGCACCAGGGCATCGCCGCCGGCCGCCATGCTCACCCGCACCGTGGCGCCGTCGGCCAGGCCGGCGAGCCGTGCGAGCGTGGCCGGGCTCACCCGTGCCTTGGGCGCGCGGGCGTCCGCGGTCTGCTGCAGGCTGGGCGCGCGGCGCACGATCGGATCGACCGAGTAGATCAGCACCTCGGGCAGGCGCTCGAGCGCGTCGGCCGCGGCCGCTGCCGGCAGCGCGCCGATGGCGCCCGACACCCGGTTGTCCAGTCGCGCGGCCACGTCGGCCGGCAGGGCCTGGGCGCGCACCGCTTCGGCGGAATCCTGGTCGAAGCCCGGCAGGTCGAGCAGGTTGCCCAGCACGCGCAGCACCTTCCAGCCCGGGCGGGTCTCGCCGGCCGGCCGCACCACGCCGTTGAAGGACTGCACCCGGCCCTCGGCGCTCACGAAGGTGCCGGCGGTCTCGGTGAAGGGCGCGACGGGCAGCAGGCAGTCGGCCAGCTCGAGCAGCTCGTCGGACTTGTACGCGGAGAGCGCGATCACCGATTCGGCCGCCGTCAGCGCGGCGCGCGCGGCGCCGGGCAGCGCGTGATCGAAGTCGGGCTCCACGTTCATCAGCAGGTAGAGCGCGCGCGGCTGCTCGACCATCGCGCGGGCGTCCAGGCCGCCGTCGGTGGGCACCGCACCGGCCAGCCAGCCGCCGACCGAATTGGCGGCCTCGCCGAGCCAGCCCAGGCGCGCGCCGGTGGCGTCGGCGACGGCCTGCGCCAGGCGCGCCAGTTGCGCCTGCGCCGGATGCTGTGCGACGGCATTGCCGAGCAGCAGCGCCTTGCGCTCGCCGCCGAGCAGCGAGGCGGCAATGGCGCGCTCGGCCTCGGTGGGCTGCACGCCGGCGAGCTCGGCCGCGATGGCCTCGGGCAGCGCGAGGGCGCCGCCGGCCTGGGTGGCCGCAGCCGGCAGCGCCGCCAGGATGCCGGCCAGCACTCGCGCCCACTGCGAGGGCGCGGCCAGGGCCTTGGCGGCGACCGGCATCAGCAGGTCGTCGTCGGCCGCGTGCACGATCGAAACCTTGCAGCCGGCCTTGGCCGCGGCGCGCACGCGGGCGGCCAGCAGCGGATGGTCCTTGCGCAGGAAGGAGCCGACCAGCAGGAGGCGGTCCAGCCCGTTGATGTCGGCCACCGGCATGCCCAGCCAGGGCACGCCGGCCCGCGCGGCGTCGAGCGAGAAGTCGACCTGACGCAGCCGGAAGTCCACATTGCCGCTGCCCAGCCCGCGCACCACCTTGCCCAGCAGGTGCAGTTCCTCGACGGTGGACTGCCCGGAGGCGAGCGCGCCGATCGCGGCCGCGCCCTTCTGCTCGCGCACCGTGCGCAGCGCGTGCGCGGCGTACTCGAGCGCCGCGGGCCAGTCGACCTCGCGCCACTGGCCGTCCTGCTTGAGCATGGGCACGGTCAGCCGGTCGGGGCCGTTCAGGCCTTCGTAGGCGAAACGGTCACGGTCGGAGATCCAGCACTCGTTGACCGCCTCGTTCTCGAGCGGCACGACGCGCTTGACCTGGTTGCCCTTGACCTGCACCACGATGTTCGAGCCGAGCGAATCGTGCGGCGCGATCGACTTGCGGCGCGACAGCTCCCAGGTGCGGGCGCTGTAGCGGAAGGGCTTGCTGGTGAGCGCGCCGACCGGGCACAGGTCGATCATGTTGCCCGACAGCTCGGAGTCCACCGACTCGCCGAGAAAGCTCATGATCTCGGAATGCTCGCCGCGGTTGGCCATGCCGAGCTCCATGATCCCGGCGACTTCCTGGCCGAAACGCACGCAGCGGGTGCAGTGGATGCAGCGGGTCATCTCCTCGGCGGAGATCAGCGGGCCCATCGGCTTGTGGAAGACGACCCGCTTCTCCTCGAGATAACTCGAGGCGGAGCCGCCATAGCCCACGGCGAGGTCCTGCAGCTGGCATTCGCCGCCCTGGTCGCAGATGGGACAGTCCAGCGGGTGGTTGATCAGCAGGAACTCCATCACGCCCTTCTGGGCGGCGACCGCCTTCGGGGAGTTGGTGAAGACCTTCATCCCGTTCGTGGCCGGCGTGGCGCAGGCCGGCATCGGCTTGGGCGCCTTCTCGACCTCGACCAGGCACATCCGGCAGTTGGCCGCGATCGAGAGCTTCTTGTGGTAGCAGAAATGCGGCACGAAGATGTCGAGCGCGTTCGCCGCATGCATCACCATGCTGCCCTCGGGCACCTCGACTTCGCGGCCGTCGATCTCCAGCTTGACCATCTCGTATCCGTTGGTTCGTTGCGTTTCGCTTGCGTGGCCGGCTCAGACGTAGGCCGGGACCATGCAGGTCTTGTGTTCGACGTGGTAGGCGAACTCGTCGCGGTAGTGCTTGACGAAAGCCCGCACCGGCATGGCCGCGGCATCGCCCAGCGCGCAGATCGTGCGGCCCTGGATGTTGTCGGCGATGCGGTTGAGCTCGTCGAGGTCCTTCAGGGTGCCTTCGCCGTGCTCGATGCGGTTCACGATCCGCCACATCCAGCCGGTGCCCTCGCGGCAGGGCGTGCACTGGCCGCAGGACTCCTCGAAGTAGAAGTAGGACAGCCGCAGCAGCGACTTGACCGCGCAGCGCGTCTCGTCCATCACGATGACCGCGCCCGAACCCAGCATGGACCCCGCCTTGGCGATCGAGTCGTAGTCCATGTCGGTGGCCATCATGATCTCGCCCGGGATCACCGGCGCCGACGAACCGCCCGGGATCACCATCTTGAGCTTGCGGCCGTGGCGAATGCCGCCGGCCAGCTCGAGCAGCCTGGCAAAGGGCGTGCCCAGCGGGATCTCGTAGTTGCCCGGACGCTCGACGTCGCCCGAGATCGAGAAGATCTTGGTGCCGCCGTTGTTCGGCTTGCCCACCTCGAGGTAGGGCTGGCCGCCGTTGCGGATGATCCACGGCACCGCGGCGAAGGTTTCCGTGTTGTTGATCGTGGTGGGCTTGCCGTACAGGCCGAAGCTGGCCGGGAACGGCGGCTTGAAGCGCGGCTGGCCCTTCTTGCCCTCGAGCGACTCGAGCAGCGCGGTTTCCTCGCCGCAGATGTAGGCGCCGTAGCCGTGGTGCGCGTGCAGCTGGAACGAAAACCCGGAGCCCAGGATGTTGTCGCCCAGGTAGCCCGCCGCGCGCGCCTCTTCGAGGGCTTCCTCGAAGCGCTCGTAGGCCTCGAAGATCTCGCCGTGGATGTAGTTGTAGCCCACGGTGATGCCCATCGCGTAGGCCGCGATCGCCATGCCCTCGATGACGATGTGAGGGTTGTAGCGAAGGATGTCGCGGTCCTTGAAGGTGCCCGGCTCGCCCTCGTCGGAGTTGCAGACCAGGTACTTCTGGCCCGGGAACTGGCGGGGCATGAAGCTCCACTTGAGCCCGGTGGGGAAGCCCGCGCCGCCGCGGCCGCGCAGCCCCGAGGCCTTGACCTCGGCGATCACCTGCTCGGGGGTGATGCCCTCGGTGAGGATCTTGCGCAGCGCCTTGTAGCCGTCGCGCGCCTCGTAGTCCTTCAGCCGCCAGCCGTCGGCGTGGGTGAGCCCGGCGTAGATCTGGGGGCTGATGTGCCGGCCATGGAAACAGGTTTCCTGGGTCTTCGCGTCGATCAGCAGGTCCTTGGCTCCCATCGGCTTACCCCTGCGCCTTCAGCTCGGCGATCAACGCATCGAGCTGCTCGTTGCTCATGAAGCTGCACATCCGGTGGTTGTTCACCAGGATGACCGGCGCGTCGGCGCAGGCGCCCAGGCACTCGCTCTCCTTCAGCGTGAACAGGCCGTCGGGCGTGGTCTCGTTGTAGTCGATGCCCAGCTTTTCCTTCAGGTACTCGCCCGCCTTGACGCCGTCGCGCAGCGCGCAGGGCAGGTTCGTGCAGACCGACAGCTTGTGCTTGCCGACCGGCCTGGTGTCGTACATGTTGTAGAAGGTCGCCACCTCGTGCACCGCGATGGGCGGCATGCCGATGTAGGCGGCAAGGTCGCGAACGACCTCGGGCGACACCCAGCCCTGCTCGCGCTGCGCAATGGCCAGCGCGGCCATGACCGCGGACTGACGCTGGTCGGCCGGGTACTTGGCCAGCTCGCGGTCGATCCGCGCGTAGGCGGCATCGCTGAGCAGGCGCTTCGGGTTGGGTACTGCGCTCATCGCTGGTTTCCGTTGCGTGCTTCGCTTGCGTTGCGTTCGGTTGCTCTCGTTGCCGGCAGGATGGCCCGCCGGTTCAGCGGTCGATCTCGCCGAACACGATGTCCTGCGTGCCGATGATCGTGACCACGTCGGCCAGCATGTGGCCGCGCGCCATTTCGTCCAGACCCTGCAGGTGGGCGAAGCCGGGTGCGCGGATCTTCAGCCGGTAGGGCTTGTTGGCGCCGTCGGACACCAGGTAGATGCCGAACTCGCCCTTCGGATGCTCGACCGCCGAGTAGACCTGGCCCTCGGGCACGTGGAAGCCTTCGGTGAAGAGCTTGAAGTGGTGGATCAGCTCTTCCATGTTCGACTTCATGTCGACCCGGCTCGGCGGCGCGACCTTGTGGCTGTCGGTCATGACCGGGCCCGGGTTGGCCCGCAGCCATTCCACGCACTGGCGGATGATGCGGTTGCTCTCGCGCATCTCGGCCACGCGAACCAGGTAGCGGTCGTAGCAGTCGCCGTTGGTGCCCACCGGGATGTCGAAGTCGAGCCGGTCGTAGACCTCGTAGGGCTGCATCTTGCGCAGGTCCCAGGCCACGCCCGAGCCGCGCAGCATGGGGCCGGTGAAGCCCAGCGCCTTGGCGCGATCCGGGTCGACCACACCGATGCCCACCAGCCGCTGCTTCCAGATCCGGTTGTCGGTGAGCAGGGTCTCGTACTCGTCGACGTAGCCGGGGAAGCGCTCGGTGAAGGCCTCGATGAAGTCGAGGAGCGACCCCTGCCGGTCGCGGTTCATCTCGCGGATGGCCGCCTCGTTGCGCACCTTGGTGGCCCGGTACTGGGGCATGGTGTCGGGCAGGTCGCGGTAGACGCCGCCGGGACGGTAGTAGGCCGCGTGCATGCGCGCCCCGGACACCGCCTCGTAGCAGTCCATCAGGTCTTCGCGCTCGCGGAAGGCGTAGAGGAAGACCGCCATCGCGCCGACGTCCAGGCCGTGCGCCCCGATCCACAGCAGGTGGTTCAGGATGCGGGTGATCTCGTCGAACATCACCCGGATGTACTGCGCGCGGATGGGGACCTCGACACCGATCAGCTTCTCGATGGCCATCACGTAGGCGTGCTCGTTGCACATCATCGACACGTAGTCGAGACGGTCCATGTACGGCACGCTCTGGATGAAGGTCTTCTGCTCGGCCAGCTTCTCGGTGGCCCGGTGCAGCAGCCCGATGTGCGGGTCGGCGCGCTGCACGACCTCGCCGTCGAGCTCGAGCACCAGGCGCAGCACGCCGTGCGCGGCCGGGTGCTGGGGTCCGAAGTTCAGCGTGTAGTTCTTGATCTCTGCCATGTTCAGCGCCCTGCCCCGTAGCCTTCCTCGCGGATCACGCGCGGCGTGATCTCGCGCGGCTCGATCGTGACGGGCTGGTAAATGACGCGCTTCTGCTCGGGGTCGTAGCGCATTTCCACGTAGCCCGAGACCGGGAAGTCCTTGCGGAACGGATGGCCCACGAAGCCGTAGTCGGTGAGGATCCGGCGCAGGTCCGGATGGCCCTCGAAGACGATGCCGAACAGGTCGAAGGCCTCGCGCTCGTACCAGCTCGCCGCGGGCCAGATGTCCACGACCGAGGCCACGATCGGGAAGTCGTCTTCCTGGCAGAAGGTCTGCACCCGCACCCGCCAGTTCTTCTCGACCGACAGCAGCTGCATGGCCACCGAGAAGCGCGCGCCGTCCCAGGCGCCCTCGCCCCAGTTCAGCCAGTCGACGCCGCAGAGGTCGATCAGCGTGTCGAAACGCAGCGAGGGGTCGTCGCGCAGGCGGCGGGCGGCCTCGAGGTGATCGGCCGCGCGGACCACCACGGTGATCTCGCCGTAGCGGGCGTCGAGCGAGACCAGCGCCTCGCCGAGCGCCGCGCGCAGGTTGGTCTCGAGCAGTTCGAGCTGGTTCATGACTGGCGCGCGATCGTGTATTCGCGACGGATCTTGGCCTGCAGCTGCAGGATTCCGTACATCAGGGCTTCGGCGGTGGGCGGGCAGCCCGGCACGTAGACGTCGACCGGCACGATGCGGTCGCAGCCGCGGACCACCGAATACGAGTAGTGGTAGTAGCCGCCGCCGTTGGCGCAGGAGCCCATGGAAATGACCCAGCGCGGCTCGGGCATCTGGTCGTAGACCTTGCGCAGGGCCGGCGCCATCTTGTTGCACAGCGTGCCCGCCACGATCATGACGTCGGACTGGCGGGGGCTGGGCCGGAAGATGACGCCGAAGCGGTCGAGGTCGTAGCGCGACGCGCCGGCGTGCATCATCTCGACCGCGCAGCAGGCCAGGCCGAAGGTCATCGGCCACAGCGAACCGGTGCGCGTCCAGTTGACAAGCTTGTCGAGCTGGGTGGTGACGAAACCCTGGCTCAGAACACCTTCGATACTCATCGTGCCGCTCCGTGCGGATGCATGGCCGACCGGGAGATCACTCCCAGTCGAGCGCGCCCCTGGACCATTCGTAGACGAACCCGACGACCAGGATCGCGAGGAAGACCATCATCGAGACGAACCCGAAGAAGCCGATCGCGTCGAGCGACACGGCCCAGGGGAAAAGGAAGGCGATCTCGAGGTCGAACAGGATGAAGAGGATCGCGACCAGGTAGTACCGGACGTCGAACTTCATGCGGGCGTCTTCGAAGGCCTCGAAGCCGCACTCGTAGGGGGAGAGCTTTTCGGGATCGGGCCGGCTGGGGCCGAGGATCTTGCCGATGAGCAGCGGGCCGACGCCGACGGCCGCACCGACGAGGATGAACAGCAGGACGGGGAGGTAATTTTCGAGGTTCACGCCGCGCTTCCCGTTTGGTTCGTTCGCTCTGTTCCGCTCTGTTCGACCCGGTCGAGTGCGATACGAACCCGTTTCGGCGGCTCGGCCCGCGTCAGAAAAAAGTCCGCTCGGGCTTGCACCCCGGCGGACTCCTTCCGCTCGACCTCCTACGAATTCTTGTTCGGTGGTGCCGACGGCGAGACTCGAACTCGCACGGCTTTCGCCACTACCCCCTCAAGATAGCGTGTCTACCAATTTCACCACGTCGGCACTGCAAAAACACCGGGGACTTCGGCCCCGGCTCGTTGTGCGGATGACTTCGCGCAAGAACCGGGCATCAAGAACGCTCGAGGCCCCACGCCGCGCTGCCCGCATCGTTTCGGCAAGGACCACCGGAGCCTTGCCCGGAGACCCTGCCTGCCGCCGGATCGAGGTGGTCCGGCGAGACGTTCAGCGCAGCCAAAGATTCTACTACTTTCCGATCACTTCGGCACGTCGCCGGCCGGCGCGGGCTGCGCGGAACCGCCGCTTGTGGAACCCGCAGCGCCCCCTGCCGGCGGCACGTCGGCCGGCTGCGCGGGCGCGGCCGGCTGCGAAGCGCCCTGCATGACGCTGGTCGGGGCCTCGGGCCGCTGGTTGGCCAGCAAGGCCAGCGCGAGCGTGCACACGAAGAAGACGGTGGCGAGCGCGCCGGTGGTGCGGCTCAGGAAATTTGCGGACCCGGAGGCGCCGAACAGGCTGCCCGACGAGCCCGAACCGAAGGCCGCGCCCATGTCGGCGCCCTTCCCGTGCTGCATCAGCACCAGGACGATGACCCCCAGGGCGCTCAGCACCTGCACGATCATCAGCATGTTGTTCAACCAGCTCATCCAGACAACTCCAGTCGGTATTTCGGTTCCGACGGCAGGCGGATCCTGCTCGACGGATTCAGTCGGGTATTCAGGCCACCGCGGCGGCGCGGCAGATGTTCAGGAACTCGTCGGCCACCAGCGAGGCGCCGCCGATCAGCCCGCCGTCGATGTCGGGCATCGAGAACAGGCTCACCGCATTGGCGGGCTTGACGCTGCCGCCGTAGA
>MEEC01000071.1 GCA_001724315.1 Lautropia sp. SCN 70-15
AGCGCGCGCAGCGAATCGCCGGTGATGCGCGCGAAGATGGGCGCGGCTACGACGCCGCCGTAATACTTGCCGGCCGAGGGTTCGTCGAGCATGACCGCCACGACCACCCTGGGATCCGAGGCCGGCGCGAAGCCGACGAAGGACGAGATGTACTTCTTCACGTACCGGCCGCCTTCCTGCTTGTGCGCGGTGCCGGTCTTGCCGGCCACCCGGTAGCCGGCGATCTGCGCGCGTGGCGCGGTGCCCTGGGGGCCGGCGGCGAGCTCGAGCATCTTTCGGACCGCCCGCGCGGTCTGCGGCTTGATCACCTGCTCGCCCTGCACCCGGCCGTCGGCCCGGAACATCGAGACCGGCACCAGCTCGCCGTCGCGCGCGAACACGCTGTATGCGCGCGCCAGCTGCAGCAGCGAGACCGACATGCCGTGGCCGTAGGACATCGTGGCCTGCTCGATCGGCTTCCAGCTGCGGTACGGACGCACCCTGCCGGCCACCGCACCGGGGAAACCCAGGCGGGGCGCCTGGCCGAAACCCAGCGCAGCGTAGAACTCCCACATCTTCTGGGCCGGCATGTCGAGCGCCATCTTGGCGGTGCCGACGTTCGAGGACTTCTGGATGACCTCCTCGACGGTGAGCAGGCCGTGCGGGTGGGCGTCGCCGATCGTGTTCGGCCCGATGCGCATGCGCCCCGGCGCGGTGTCGATCACCGTCTCCGGACGCACCCGGCCCAGCTCGAGCGCCAGGGCGGCGGTGAAGGGCTTCATCGTCGAGCCGGGCTCGAAGGTGTCGGTCAGGACGCGGTTGCGGAGCTGCGCGCCGGTGAGCTTGTCGCGCCGGTTCGGGTCGTAGGTCGGCCAGTTGGCCAGCGCGAGCACCTCGCCGGTCTTCACGTCGATCACGACCGCGGCGCCGGCCTTGGCCTTGTGCTCCTGCACCGCGTCGCGCACCGCGTCGAAGGCGAGGAACTGGATCTTCGAATCGATCGAGAGCGCGAGGTCGCTGCCGTGGTGGGGTTCGCGGGTCGCGCCCACGTCCTCGATGATCCGCCCGAGCCGGTCGCGGATCACGCGACGGCTGCCGGGCTCGCCGGCGAGCACCGAGTTCTTGGCCAGCTCGACGCCTTCCTGCCCGATGTCCTCGACGTTGGTGAAGCCGACCACGTGCGCGATCGTCTCGCCCTCGGGGTAGTGCCGCTTGTACTCGCGCTGCTGGTGGATGCCCGGAATGCCGAGCGCGGCGATCTTCTGCGCGACGTCGGGTTCGACCTGGCGGCGCAGGTAGACGAAGGTCCGGTCGCTGTCGGCCAGCCGCTTGCGCAGGTCGGCCTCCTTCATCTGGAGCAGTTTCGCCAGCTGCGCGATCTGCGCCGGCGTGGCGTCGACGTCCTCGGGCGAGGCCCAGACCGCCCGAGCGGGCAGGCTGGACGCGAGGACGATGCCGTTGCGGTCGAAGATCTTGCCGCGCGAAGCCGGAAGCTCGAGCGTGCGCGCATAGCGCGATTCGCCCTGGCGCTGCAGGAAGTCCTGGGTGAACACCTGCAGCCAGACGGCGCGGGCGGCCAGCGCGACGAAGCCGATGGCCACGAAGAACATCAGGACCTGGGAGCGGTAGGCCGGCAGCCGGACCCGCAACAGCGGGTTGGCGGCGAAGGGGACGTGGCGGCCGCGCTTGCGGGTCATTGCCGCACTCACTTGACCGGCGGCGCGCCGTTCGAGGCCGCGCGCGGGGCGCCGGCCGGGGAAGCGCGCCGCGCGCCGCCCGCGCTGTCCGCCTTGCGGGGGCCGGCCGCCGCCGCCCGCACGCCGGACAGGCGCGCGCCGGACGGCCGCTCGATCCAGGGCTGGCTCAGGCTCACCGAGCGCGTGACCGGGTCGACGCTCAGGTGCAGCGTGCGGTCGGCCGGCACCGCCTGCATGCCGAGCTCGCGGCGGGCACGCTCGTCGATCAGCGAGGCCTTGGCGAGCTCGGTCTGCTCGACCTGCAACTGGTTCCAGCGCACCTCGTGCTCGACGGCGTGGGTCTGTGCCCGCTCGAGGTCGATGAAGAGCTTGCGGGCCCGATGCTGGGACGTCACCAGGCCGAGCGCGCAGATCACGAGCAGGAAGGCGAGCATGAGGTTGAAGCGCGCGAGCATCGTCCGGGCGCTCAGAGGCGCTCGGCGACCCGCAGCACCGCAGAGCGGGCGCGGGGGTTGGCGGCGATCTCGGACTCGCCGGGCAGCACCCGCGCCACCGGGCGCAGCCGCGCGGCGACCAGCGGCCGGGGCACGCCGGTCACCGGATCGCGCGGCGCGTCGCGGCCTGCTTCACGGGCGATGAACTGCTTGACCATCCGATCCTCGAGCGAGTGGAAACTGATGATCGCGAGCCGCCCGCCCGGGGACAGGCAGGCCGTTGCGCGATCGAGGACTAGCGCGAGTTCCTCAAGCTCCTGATTGACGAAAATCCGTAGAGCCTGAAAGGTGCGTGTGGCCGGGTCCTTGCCCACCTCCGCCCGCTTCTGGCGCCGCCTGACGACACCAGCCACGAGTGCGGCAAGCTCTCCTGTCGTGCGGAGCGCGCCGTCGCCGGCGTCCCGGCGGCAAGCAGCAATCGCCTGTGCAATCGGAACAGCAAACCGTTCTTCCCCATATTCCCTCACCACCTTTGCGATGTCCTGCTCGGACGCTTCGAGCAGCCACTGCCGAGCCGAGATGCCCCGGGTCGGATCCATCCGCATGTCGAGCGGCCCGTCCGCGCGAAAACTGAAGCCGCGCTGCGCCTCGTCGAGCTGCGGCGACGAAACCCCCAGGTCGAGCAGGATCCCGTCGACCGCGGCCAAGCCGCGCGCCGCCAGCACCTCGCCGATCTCGGAGAAGCGCGCGTGATCGATCGAGAAGCGCGGATCGGTCCAGGCCCGCCCCGCGGCAACCGCGGCCGGATCGCGGTCGATCGCGAGCAGGCGACCGCCAGGGCCGAGCTCGCGCAGGATCGCCGCGCTGTGGCCGCCGCGCCCGAATGTGCCGTCGACGTAGCAGCCGTCCGGCCGGATCGCGAGGGCGCGAATGCAGGCATCGAGCAGGACCGGTTCGTGTCCGGATTCCGGGGCCCGTTGTTCGCGCGGTTCATCGCCGGGCGCCTTCACGGGTCAGAAATTGAAGTTCGCGAGGGAGTCGGGCATCCCGGCGGCGATCGCGGCCTTCTCCTTCTCGGCCAGCGTCGCGGCGTCCCAGATCTCGAAGTGGCTGCCCATGCCGAGCAGCATCACCTCCTTCGACAACGAGGCCGCGGTGCGCAATTCCGGGGAAATCAGGATGCGGCCGGTGCCGTCCATCTCGACGTCGCAGGCGCTGCCGAGAAAGATCCGGGTCCAGGCGCGCGCCGAGATCGGCAGCGCCGCGAGGCGCTCGCGCTGCGCCTCCCAGATCGGGCGGGGGAAGAGCAGGAGGCAGCCGTCGGGGTGGCGAGTCAGCGTAAGTTTGTGCTCACATTCCACGCCCAGCGCGTCGCGATGCTTGGCCGGGACGGTCATCCGCCCCTTCGCATCGAGCAACAGCGCTGAACTTCCTTGGAACATGCCCATCCAATCCGGCTGCGTGCCTGGGACGGCGCCCCACCGGAAGGGCTCCTGATCCCACTAATTTGCACTTATCTGCACAAGTCACCACTTTACGGAAAAGGTTGCGCCATGGCAAGCCGGCCGGACGGGGAATTTCCAGTCCGGACAAAGACTTAGCGAAGCTTGTTGAGAAGCTCGCGACCAAGGAAATCGTCGCCCGATTAATGACTTGGGCGAGCACGTGAATGTGCTTTGTGAAGAAAGGGGGAGCGGGCCTGTAGGCCGGATTCTGTTCGCCGGACCGAAGCCCGGCGTGACGACCATTCGTCTGGGCGACCGGTTGCCCGGCCGCTCGAGCCATCTACCCGCATGCTCGGACGGGCCGTCCTGTGGCGCCCGGAGGCGCCGCGCATGCCTATTCGATGTTGCTCCGGGTGGGGTTTGGCGTGCCGGTCGTGTCGCCACGACCGCGGTGAGCTCTTACCTCGCCGTTTCACCCTTGCCGTCGGCAGCCGGCGAACCGGCTGCCGCTTGGGCGGTATGCTTTCTGTTCCACTTTCCGTCGCCCTGGGCCTTTCGGCTTGCTGCGCCTGGCCGTTAGCCAGCACCCTGCCCTGCGGAGTCCGGACCTTCCTCCAGTCGCGGCGCGAGGCCGCGGCCAGCGGCCGTCCGGCCCGCTCCCTGGGAAGGGATTTTACGCCGATCCGCGCACGCCCTGCAGCCTGATGGCCGACGGATTGTCCTCGATGTAGGCGCGAACGATGGTCGCGAAGTCCGGGTCGGCGCGGAAGCCCATGGCCAGGGCGCGGGCGGTGTCGAAGTTCGCGGCCCAGGTCCGGACCAGCTTCAGCACCTTCTCGTCGGGCTGGTGGCGCACCAGCGCGACCGCCGCGTCGCCGCCCACCTCGCGCAGCGCGGCGAGCTCCTCTTCCATGCTGACGACCAGGCCCGGCAGGTTGATCGAGCGATTCCAGCCCCAGTCCTGCGGCGAGAGCTCGAGCGCGTGCAGGAACATTCCGACGACCGCGCGCGGCGAGGCGACCCACATCTTCGTGGCCGGCTCCACCGGGAGGATCGCCTCGACGCCGGCCAGCGGCTCGCGGATGATGCCCGAGGCGAAGCCCGAGGCGGCGGCGTTCGGCGCGCCGGGGCGCACCACCACGGTGGGCACGCGCACCGCGCGGCCGTCGATGTAGCCCTTGCGGCTGTAGTCCGCAACCAGCAGCTCGCCGATCAGCTTCTGGATGCCGTAGGAGCCCTGGGGCGTGGGCGTGGTCGCGTCGGTGACCACGGCCGGCAGGTCGCCGCCGAAGACCGCGATCGAGCTGGTGAACAGCACGCGCGGCTGGTGACCCGCCGCCCGGCAGGCGTCGAGCAGCAGCCGGGTGCCGTCGAGGTTGACCCGCATGCCGAGGTCGAAGTCGGCTTCCGCCCCGCCGCTGACCACCGCGGCCAGGTGCACCACCACCGCGGTATCGCGATCGATGAGGCCGCGCACGGTGGCAGGATCGGAGATGTCGCCGGTGCGGTACTCGACGCGAGCATCCTGCAGCACGCCGGCGCTCTGGTCGAAGCAGACGATCCGGTCGATCTTCGCCTCGCCGCCGGCCAGGCGCAGCGCGCCGCGATCGAGAAGCGCGCGGGCGAGCTGCTGGCCCAGGAAACCGGCGCCGCCGGTGATCAGGATCTTCATTGCGGGGAACTCCTTCGTCTGCCTGGTCTGAAAACGGAGGCGTCATTGTAGAACGCGGGGTCCTCGTTGCCGGGCCACCATCCGGGGATGCCGAGCAGGGGCAAGGGCGCCAGCCGTTCGCGCGCGAGCGCGCCGGCGTCGAGCGTCGCGGCGACCGCGGCATCGAGGCGATCGAGCGCGTCCGGCCGCCCGGGAGCGACGTCGTCGAGCGCCATCGCGACCGGCAGCGCGTGCGCGCAGAGAGCCTTGTACGGCGACTGCAGTTTCTCGAGCAGGGCGTGGCCCACGACCAGCACGCGGACGCGCGAGGCGAAGGTCTCGCGCCGGGCCACGAACAGGCCCCGCCAGTCGAAGCCCCGCAGGCTGGCGATCGCGCCCTCGTCGTCGGCGAGGAACAGCGCGCCGCTTTCGTCGAACAGCGTGATCGCGTCGCGCAGCGCGCCGCGCGGTCCGGCGAGGCTGGCCGGCCGGGCGCGGATCGCCTCGGCCTGCAGCCGGTTCATCCGCGCCTTGATCGCCGGCCAGCGCAGCCAGCACAGCGCGTTGAACCAGTCGTGCACCATGCCCGGCCCGTCGACGCGGGTCGGCACCTCGCCGGTCGCGGCGATGGCCAGCTCGTAGGGCATCGGGCCGGCCGCCGCCGCGTCGACGAAGCGCACCGGCGTTCCGCCTTCCAGCGCCAGGCCGCGCGCCTCGGCCAGCGCGTTCAGCCGCCCGAGATCGAGCCGCCCGACCGGGCGCGGATCGCTCGCCGTCGCCCACGCGGCGAAGGGCGCGAGCCAGGGCTGCCCCGCAGCGGGCTCCACCTGCGCGCCCGGCTCCGCCGCCCGCCTCAGGCGACCAGCCTCCAGTCGAGCGGCTCGCCACCGGCCAGCGGCACGATGTCGTCGTCGCCGAAGGGCAGCGACTCCGGGATGGTCCAGCGCTCGCGCCGCAGCGTGATGCGGCCGGCGTTGCGCGGCAGCCGGTAGAAGTCGGGCCCGTTGAAGCTGGCGAAGGCTTCCAGCCGGTCCAGCGCGCCGGCCCGCTCGAAGGCGGTGGCGTAGAGCTCCATCGCGTGCGGCGCGGTGTAGCAGCCCGCGCAGGCGGCGGCGTGGGCCTTGAGCCGGGCCGGGTGCGGCGCGCTGTCGGTGCCCAGGAAGAAGCGCGGATTGCCGCCGGTGGCCGCGGCCACCAGCGCCTGGCGGTGGATCTCGCGCTTGAGCACCGGCAGGCAGTACCAGTGCGGCCGCAGCCCGCCGCTGAAGATCGCGTTGCGGTTGTAGAGCAGGTGGTGGGCGGTGATCGTGGCGCCGATCCCCTCGCCGGCCTGCTCCACGTATTGCGCGGCCTCGCGGGTGGTGATGTGCTCGAAGACGATGCGCAGCGCCGGAAAGTCGCGGCGCAGCGGCTCGAGCACCCGGTCGATGAACACCGCCTCGCGGTCGAAGACGTCGATGTCGGAATCGGTGACCTCGCCGTGCACCAGCAGCGGCATGCCGGCCCGCTGCATCGCCTCGAGGGCGGCGCGCGGCTTCGCGATGTCGGTGACCCCGGCGTCGGAGTTGGTGGTGGCGCCGGCCGGGTAGAGCTTGACCGCCCGCACCACCCCGCCTTCGGCCGCCCGCAGGATTTCGTCGGCCGGCGTGACGTCGGTCAGGTAGAGCGTCATCAACGGCTCGAAGTCGCTGCCGGCCGGCAGGGCGGCCACGATCCGCTCGCGGTAGGCCAGCGCCTGCGCGACCGTGGTGACCGGCGGCTTCAGGTTGGGCATGACGATCGCGCGGGCGAACTGCGCCGCGCTCGCGCCGGCGACCGCCTGCAACGCCTCGCCGTCGCGCAGGTGAAGGTGCCAGTCGTCGGGGCGGGTCAGCGAGAGCGTCGCCGGCGCTTGCTTGTCGTTCAATCGGGACTCCGTGCGTGGTTCGGGACGACGACCGCGCCTCAGCGAGGCAGCAGCAGGATCGCCCGATAGTCGTTGACGTTGGTTCGGGTCGGCCCGGTGACCACCAGGTCGCCCAGCGTGGAGAAGAATCGCCAGGCGTCGTTGTCGTCGAGCAGCCTGCGCGCGTCGAGCCCGGCGGCGCGCCCGCGCGCGATCGAATCCGGGGCCAGCACCGCGCCGGCATTGTCCTCCACGCCGTCGATGCCGTCGGTGTCGGCCGCGATCGCCCAGGCGCCGGCCAGGCCGTCGAGCTCGCGGCCCAGCGCGAGCAGGAACTCGGCGCAGCGCCCGCCGCGCCCCTGGCCGCGCACGGTGACCGTGCACTCGCCGCCCGAGACCAGCGCCACCGGCCGCGCGAAGGGCGCCTCGCGCGAGGCGATCTCGCGCGCCAGTGCCGCCATCACCTGGGCCACGTCGCGAGCCTCGCCGGTGACCGTGTCGCCCAGGATCGCGGCGCGCACGCCGGCGCGCTCGAAGACCGCGGCCCCGGCTTCGAGGCTTCGATGGGCGGTGGCGACCAGCTCGCTGCGCACCCGCGCGAACAGCGGATCGCCGGGCTTCGGGGTCTCGCCGATCTCGCCGCGAGCGCCGGCCTGCAGGCGCCGCGCGATCGAGGCCGGCGGTTCGACGTCCCAGCGCGCCAGCACGTCGAGCGCGTCGGCGTAGGTGCTCGGATCGGGCGCGCAGGGGCCGCTCGCGATCGCCGACAGGTCGTCGCCGGCCACGTCGGAGATGACCAGCGCCAGCACCCGCGCGCGGGTGGCCTGCGCCAGCCGGCCGCCCTGGATGCGCGACAGGTGCTTGCGCACCACGTTCATCTCCTGGATCGGCGCGCCGCTGGCGAGCAGCGCGCGGGTGACCGCCTTCAGGTCGGCCATCGGCACGCCGTCGGCAGGCAGGCTCAGCAGGCTGGAGCCACCGCCCGAGACCAGGACCAGCAGCAGGTCGTCCGGCCCCAGCGCGGCGGCGCGCGAAAGGATGTCGGCGGCAGCGCGCTCGCCGGCCTCGTCGGGCACCGGATGCCCGGCCTCGACGACCTGGATGCGGTCGCAGGGCAGGCCGTGCGCGTAGCGGGTGATGACCAGCCCCTCGAGCAGCGCCCCGGCAGGCCAGGCCTGCTCGACCGCGCGGGCCATGCTGGCGGCGGCCTTGCCCGCCCCCACCACCAGCGTGCGGCGGAAGCGCCCGATCTCTTCGGGCGCGGGCAGGAAGCCGGAGAGCGTCTTCAGCGGGTCGGCGGCATCGACCGCCGCCCGGAAGCTTTCGAGAAGCAGTTCGCGGGGATTCATCCCGCGAACTTTACCGCAGCGGGCGCGGCGCCCCGCCGGTCGGCGCGCCGTGCGAGCCGCCCGGGGAAGGCCGCGAATCCGCGCTCAGTCGGCGTAGACGCCGGCCTTCTGGATCACCGGACGCCACCGGTCGATCTCGGCGGCCAGGTGCTTCTTCAGGGCCTCGGGCGTGGCCCGGTCCTTCGACACGGTGGTCGCGCCCAGGTCGGCGAAGCGCTTGTTGAGGTTCTCGTCCTCGAGCGCCTTCTGCAGCGCGGCGACCAGCTTGTCGATGACCGGCTTGGGCGTGCCCTTGGGCGCGTACATGCCGTGCCAGATCGAGATGTCGAAGTCCTTGTGGCCCTGCTCGATCATCGTGGGCAGGTCGGGCAGCGACGGGATCCGCTTGGGCGAGGTGATCGCCACCGCCTTGACCTTGCCGGCCTTGATCTGCGGCGTGGTGTTGGTGGTCTGGTCGCACAGCAGGTCGACCTGGCCGCCCATCAGGTCGGCCATCGCCGGCGCCGTGCCCTTGTACGGCACGGTGACCAGCTCCTGGCCGATGGCCGACTGGAACATCAGGCCGCACAGGTGCGAAGCGGCGCCGATGCCGGCGTTGGCCAGCGTGACCTTCGAGGCATTGGCCTTCAGGTAAGGAACGAGCTCGGTCATGTTCTTCGCCGGCAGGTCGTTCTTGACCATGATGGTCATCGGCACTTCGTTGATCATGCCGATGAACTCGAAGTCCTCGAGCGGGTTGTACTGCAGCTTGCGGTACAGCGAAGGCGCGGTGGCCATCCCGATGTGGAAGACCAGCAGCGAGTAGCCGTCGGCCTTGGCGCGCGCCACCTTGCCCACGCCGATCGTGCCGCCGGCGCCGGCGGTGTTTTCGACGACGATGCTGGCGCCGGGCAGGTGCTTGGCCATCGCGTCGGCCACGGTGCGCGCCACGGTGTCGGTCGGGCCGCCGGCCGCGAAGGGCACGGTGATCGCGATCGGGCGGGTCGGATAGTCCTGGGCCGAAGCGACCCCGGCGGCGAAGGACAGCGCCAGGCCGGCAGCGCCGGCAATCAGACGTACGAACATCGGAATGCTCCCTGGGAATGAAAAAGCGGCCCGAATCTAACCGATTCGGGCCGCTCGCGGCGGCTGAACCGCGCCGCCAGCCTGACTTTTGGCACTTTCAGCCCGAAACCAGCGCCTCGGCGACCGCGCGGCCGACATCGGCGGTGCTGGCCTTGCCGCCCATGTCGGGGGTGCGCGGCCCGTGCTCGGTGACCTGCTCGATCGCCGCCAGGATCGCGTCGTGCGCGTCCTTGTGGCCCAGGTGCTCGAGCATCATGGCGCCGCACCAGATCTGCCCGATCGGGTTGGCGACGCCCTTGCCGGCGATGTCCGGCGCCGAGCCGTGGACCGGTTCGAACAGCGAGGGAAAGTTGCGCTCGGGATTGATGTTGGCCGACGGCGCGATGCCGATCGTGCCGGTGCAGGCCGGGCCCAGGTCCGACAGGATGTCGCCGAACAGGTTGCTGGCCACCACCACGTCGAACCAGTGCGGGTTGCGCACGAAGTGCGCGGTCAGGATGTCGATGTGGAACTTGTCGACCTTCAGGTCCGGGTACTGCTTCTGCATCTCGGCGACCCGCTCGTCCCAGTAGGGCATCGAGATGAAGATCCCGTTCGACTTGGTGGCCGAGGTCAGGTGCTTCTTCGGGCGCTTCTTCGCCAGCTCGAACGCATAGCGCAGCACGCGGTCGACGCCGGTGCGGGTGAAGATCGACTCCTGGATCACCACCTCGCGGTCGGTGCCCGGGAACATCTTGCCGCCCACCGACGAGTACTCGCCCTCGGTGTTCTCGCGCACCACGTAGAAGTCGATGTCGCCGGGCTTGCGGCCGGCCAGCGGGCTGGGCACGCCCGGCATCAGCCGGACCGGGCGCAGGTTGATGTACTGGTCGAACTCGCGGCGGAACAGCAGCAGCGAACCCCACAGCGAGATGTGGTCGGGCACCGTGGCCGGCCAGCCGACCGCGCCGTAGAAGATCGCGTCGTGCCCGCCGATCTGGTCCTTCCAGTTGGCCGGCATCATCTCGCCGTGCTTCGCGTACCAGTCGCAGCTGGCGAAGTCGAAGTGGTCGTAGCGCAGGCCGATGCCGAACTTGCGGGCGGCCTCGTCGAGCACGCGCAGCCCCTCGGGCACGACCTCCTTGCCGATGCCGTCGCCGGGAATCACCGCGATCCGGTGTGTCGTCATTGTCCGCCCTCCTCTGGCGATCCTGTGAACTCTGTTAGCGAGTGTAAAGCCTCGCCGAGGGGGTCAACGGCGGACCGGCCGCAACCGTTCTGGAAAGCATGAATGCGAATCGAACCACCGGCCCCCGCCCCGGATCCAACGGCTCCCGCCTGGTCGGCGCCCTGGCCTTGGGCGGCACCCTGCTGCTGGCGGGCTGCGTGGTCCCGGCGTCCACCGTCTACTACGACCAGGGCTACACGGTCGGGCCCGCGCCGGTCTACGCGGAGCCCTACCCGCCGGCGCCGGTCTGGGTCGACCCTTACTACGTCCCGTCCTACCCGCCAACGGTGGTCGCGCCGCCGCGCTACATTCCGCCCCCGGTGATCGTCAGCCCGCCGCCGGTTTACATCGAGCGGCCCCCGGTCTACCGGCCGGCCCCCGGCTACCGCCCGCCCCCGGG
>MEEC01000072.1 GCA_001724315.1 Lautropia sp. SCN 70-15
GACCTCGCGCGGGTTCTCGACGGCGATGTCGGCGCCCATCAGGCGCAGGATGTCGATCACGCCGGTGCGGGTCGGGTTCATGCCCACGTGCTCGAGCCGCAGATCCGAACCCGGTGCGATCGCCGCGCCGACCAGGAAGAAGGCCGCCGACGAGATGTCGGCCGGCACGTCGATGGCGGTCGCGCGCAGCGGCTGGCCGCCGACCAGCGAAGCGGCCGCGCCGTCGCGCACGACCCGGACCCCGAAGCCGCCGAGCATCCGCTCGGTGTGGTCGCGGGTGGGCGCGGGCTCGATCACCGTGGTCTCGCCCTCGGCATACAGGCCCGCGAGCAGCAGCGCCGACTTGACCTGGGCGCTGGCCATCGGCATCTCGTAGCGGATGCCGGTCAGGCGCTCGCAGGGCAGGATGCGCACCGGCGGCCGGCCGTCGCGCATCTCGATCCGGGCGCCCATCAGGGCCAGCGGATCGGCGACCCGCCGCATCGGACGCTTCGACAGGCTCTCGTCGCCGATCAACGTGGACTCGAAGCGCTGGCCGGCGAGCAGGCCCATCATCAGGCGCATCGCGGTGCCCGCGTTGCCGCAGTCGAGCGGCCCGGCCGCCTGCCGCAGGCCGTGCAGGCCCACGCCGTGCACCACCACCCGGCCGTCGGCCGGCCCCTCGATCGTGACCCCCAGCGCGCGGAAGGCGTTCATCGTGGACAGCGCGTCGGCGCCCTCGAGAAAACCCGAGACGCGGGTGACACCGTCGGCGATCGCGCCCAGCATGATCGAGCGGTGCGAGATCGACTTGTCGCCGGGCACCCGCAGGCTGCCGGACAGGCGCCCGCCCGGGGCGGCGCGAAAGCTTTGTCGCATGGTCAATGGTTTCCTTCGGAGTTCGGCGGCTGCGCGGGGGCGATCAGCCCAGCCGCGAGCGCCAGCGGCTGGCGGCCGCGAAGACCTCGGCCAGCCGGTCGCGATCGCCGGCCTCGAGCGCGGCGACGATCTCGTCGAGCTGGCCCCGGAAGCGCGCCGCCGAGGCCAGGCAGGCCTCGCGGTTGTCGAGCAGGATGCCGGCCCACAACGTGGGCGAGGAGGCACCGATCCGCGAGGTGTCGCGCAGTCCGGCGCCCGAGTATTCGATGGCTTCTTCGGCGAGTTCACCCGACGCAATGGCCGCCGAAAGCGCGAAAGCCACCGCGTGCGGCCAGTGCGAGACCTCGGCGAAGACCCGGTCGTGCAGCGACGGATCCATCGTGCCGAAGCGCGCGCCGGTGGGCGCGAGCATCTCGCGGACCGACTCGCAGTGCTGCCGAGGCGTGGCCTCGACCGGGCACAGCAGCCAGCGGCGGTCGCGGAACAGGCCGGCGCCGGCCGCCTGCGGCCCGCTCAGTTCCGAGCCGGCGATCGGGTGCCCCGGCACGAAGCGCAGGAAGGCCTCGCCGAGCTCGCGCCGCGCGGCGTCGATCACGCTGCGCTTGGTGCTGCCGCAGTCGGTCACCAGCGCCTGCGGCGCGAGCGAATCCCTGATCCGCGCGAACAGCGCGGGCATCTCGGGCACCGGCGCCGCGACCACGACCAGTGAGGCACCGGCCACCGCCTGCTCGGGCGAATCGCAGGCGGTGTCCACGAAGCCCAGCGCCCGCGCAACCTGCGCGTCGTCGCCGGGCGAATAGCCGGCGATCTCGGCCACGGTACCGCCGGCGCGCAGCGCGGCCGCCACCGAACCGCCAATGAGCCCGACGCCGAGGACCGCGACCTTGTCGATCGTCGCCGACACGGGTCAGCGCCCGAGCGCCGCGGGCAGCGCGGCCAGGAACCTCTCGTTCTCCTCGGGCAGGCCGATCGAGACCCGCAGCCACTCGGGCAGGCCGTAGCCCGCCACCGGACGCACGATCACGCCGGCGCGCAGCAGGCGCTCGTAGACCGCGGCCGCGTCGCCCACCCGCACCAGCACGAAGTTGCCGTACGAAGGCACGTACTGCAGGCCCAGCGCGTCGAAGGCCGTCTGCAGCCGCGCCTTGCCCTGGCGGTTGATCTCGTAGCTGCGCTCGAGGAAATCCGCGTCGCCCAGCGCCGCGATCGCGGCCGCCTGCGCCAGCGAGTTCACGTTGAAGGGCTGGCGGATCCGGTTCATCAGGTCGGTCAGCTCGGGCTGGGCCAGCGCGAAGCCCACCCGCAGCCCGGCCAGGCCGTAGGCCTTGGACAGCGTGCGCGACAGGATCAGGTTCGGGAAGCGGCGCACCCACTGGGTGGAGTCGAAGCGCAGCCCGGGGTCCAGGTACTCGTTGTAGGCCTCGTCGAGCACGACGACCACGTCCGGGGGCACGCTGGCCAGGAAGGCCTCGATGGCCTGCGCCGGCGCGAAGGTGCCGGTGGGATTGTTCGGGTTGGCGATGAACACGACCCGGGTGTCCGGCTCGATCGCCGCGCGCATCGCGTCGAGGTCGTGGCCGAAGTCGCGCGCCGGCACCACGATCGCGCGGGCGCCCACCGCCTGCGTGGCCAGCGCGTAGACCACGAAGGAGTACTGCGCGTAGACGGCCGACTCGCCCGGCTGCAGCAGCGCGTGCGCCGCGATCTCCAGGATGTCGTTCGAGCCGTTGCCCAGCGTGATCCAGTCCTGCGGCACCGCGTAACGGCGAGCGATCTCGGCCTTCAGGTCGAAGCCGTTGGAGTCCGGGTAGCGCCCGAGCTCGTCCATCGCGGCCATCATCGCGCGGCGCGCCGACTCCGGCATGCCGAGCGGGTTCTCGTTCGAGGCCAGCTTGACGATCGAGGCCTCGTCGAGGCCGTACTCCCGGGCCAGCTCGCCGATCGGCTTGCCGGCCTGGTAGGGCGCGATCTTCCGGACGTATTCGGGTGCGTGGATGCTCATGGACGGGTCCTGTGCCAAACCCGAAAGGATAACCCGGCACCGGGCGGCGGCCCTCCGGCCGGCCGGCCCCGCACCCTGCCCGTCGCCCCGCCCTACAGCTTCTCGCGCAGCACCCGCTTGAGCAGCTTGCCGTTCGGATTGCGCGGCAGCGGCTCGGCCGTGATCGTGACCGTCTCCGGCACCTTGTAGTCGGCCAGCCGCTCGGCGCAGAAGGCGCGGATGGCCTCGGCGTCGACCGCCGGATCGGTGGCGTGAACGAAGGCGTGCACCCGCTCGCCGAGCACCGGGCAGGGGCGCCCGACCACGGCCGCCTCGACCACGCCCGGCATCGCGGCGATCAGGTTCTCGACCTCCACGCTGAAGATCTTGTAGCCGCCGCGGTTCAGCATGTCCTTCTTGCGGTCGAAGACCCGCACGAAGCCGTCGGCGTCGACCGAGCCCAGGTCGCCCGAGTGCCACCAGCCGGCGGTGAACTCGCGGGCGGTGGCGGCCTCGTCGTTCCAGTAGCCGCGCACCACCATCGGGCCGGCGATCCACAGCTCGCCGACCTCCCCCGGCGGCAGCTCGCGGCCCTCGTCGTCCACCGCGATCACGTCGGCGCAAGGCAAGGCCACGCCGACCGAGTCGGCGTGATCGCGGGTCAGGCCGGCCGGGATCATCGTGGTCGGCGAGGTGGTCTCGGTGGCCCCGTAGGCGTTGAGCAGGGTCAGGCCCGGCAGCCGCGCGGCCAGCGCGTCGATCGTGGCCACCGGCATCGGCGCGCCGCCGTAGCCGCCGATCCGCCAGGCGGACAGGTCGTGGATGCCGAAGTCCGGCTGCAGCAGCGCGAGGTTGTACATGGCCGGCACCATCAGCGTGTGGCTGATGCGCTCGCGCGCGGCCAGCACGAGGAACTCGGCCGCCTTGAAGGCAGGCATGACGACCAGCGCGCCGCCGGCCGCCACGAAGGACGCGATGTTGGCCATCAGCCCGGTCACGTGACTGGCTGGCACCGCGAGCAGCGAGCGGTCCTCGGCCGCGATGCCCATGCAGGTCACGAAGTGGGCGGCCGAGTGCACCACGTTCAGGTGGGTCAGCATCGCGCCCTTCGGGCGGCCGGTCGTGCCGGAGGTGTAGAGGATCACCGCGGCCGCTTCCTCCTCGACCGCGGCAGCCTCGCGCAGCGGCGACGCGGTCTCCAGCTCGGAGAAGGCGAGCGAGGGTTCGCCGGGGCGCTCCTGGGGCGCGCCCTCTGGCGGCACGTCCGGCTGGGGCGCACCGCCTGCGGGGGACTCAGGCGGCGGGCAGGCCACCCGGAGGGCCAGCATCGGCAGCTCGGCCGCTGCCGGCAGCCGGCCGGCCAGCTCGGCGTCGTGAAACACCGCCCGCGCGCCGCAGTGGCCGAGGATCCACCTCAGCCCGTCGCGCTGCTCGCGCGCGCCGATCGGCACGGCGATCGCGCCGATCCGCTGGATCGCGAACAGCGCGATCACGAACTCGGGGCGATTGGACACGAAGAGCGCCACCCGGTCGCCGGCCTCGATGCCGCGGGCCGCGAGCCCGCCCGCGACCCGCGCCACCCGCTCGTCGAGTCCGCGCCAGTCGAGCCTGAGGCTGCCGCAGACCAGCGCCTCGCGATCGGGGTGAGCCGCGACGGTCGCAGCGAAGAGATCGTGGAAGGAGCGCGCGCGCTCGACGAAACAGCGAACCACCCGGTCGCCGAAATGCGCCTCGTGGCGGATCGCCGGCAGCCGGCAGTCGGCCCACCAGTTGCCCGGCCCGCGCCGCGCCGCACCCTTCCCCGCCTTCGCCTCGATTGCGCTGCCTGCCTCGCTCACGCCGCCTTCTCCTTCGCGTTGGCGCCCCGCTCGATCACCACTTCGCGGTCGAGCATCGACGCCGCATGGTTGAGCTCGGACTGCGCGATCACGACGGTCAGGTCCTTGCCGCGCAGGCCGAACACGACCTCCGACAGGCGCTGCGAAAGCGCCGGCGCCACGCCCTCGAAAGGCTCGTCGAGCAGCAGCAGCCGCGTGCCGACGGCCAGCGCGCGCGCCAGCGCGACCAGCTTCTGCTGGCCGCCCGAGAGCAGCAGCGCGCGGCGCTCGCGCATCTCGCGCAGCTCGGGCAGCACCTCGTAGACCCGCGCCAGGCGCTCGCGCTCGTCCAGCGTCTTCGATACCCACACCGGCACGAGGATGTTCTCCTCGACCGTGAGCTCCGGCACCAGGCCGCGGTCCTCGGGCATGTAGCCCACGCCCATTGCCGCGCGGGCGTGCCGCGGCACGGTCGCCAGGTCGACGCCGTCCCACGAGACCCGGCCCGCGGTCGGCGTCAGGTGCCCCATGATGGTCCGCAGCAGCGTGGTCTTGCCGGCGCCGTTGCGCCCGACCAGCCCGACCATGCTGCCGCGCTCGACCGCGAGCGAGAAGCCGCGCAGCGCCTGCACCGACTGGATCGTCACGTTGACCGATTCGATGTTCAGCATGTTCAGGCCCCCTGCCGCAGCGAGCCGGTGACGTAGCGCTGGACCTGCTCGTCGGCCAGCACCGCGTCGGGCGGGTCGTCGGCGATCACGCGCCCGCTGTAGAACGCGATCACGCGGTCCGCGTAGCGGGTCACGATCTCCATGTCGTGCTCCACGAAGAGCACCGTGACCTTCTCGGCGGCCAGTGCGCCGGCGATCGTGTCCATCATCGGGAATTTCTCCTCCACCGACACCCCGCTCGTGGGCTCGTCGAGCAGCAGCAGCTTGGGCTGGCCGGTGAGCGCCATCGCGATGTCGAGCAGCTTGCGCACCCCGCCGGGCAGCTCAGAGACCTTGCGCTGCGCGTGCGCGGCGAGGTCGAAGCGCTCGAGCAGCGCCATCGCCCTGGCTCGCCGCTCGGGAGAACGGGCCGGCTTCCAGAAGGACAGCTCGCCGTCGTTGCAGGCGGCGGCGACCAGCATGTTGTCCAGCGCGGTCATGTCCAGCGCCAGCTGCGGGATCTGGAACGAGCGGGCCACGCCCAGCCGGGTGATCCGGCGCGGGCCCAGGCCGGTGATCTCCCGGCCGTCGAGCGCGATCGTGCCGGCGTCCGGCTTCAGGTAGCCGGTCACCATGTTCACGAAGGTGGTCTTGCCGGCGCCGTTGCTCCCGATCAGGCTCACCCGCTGGCCGGTGGGCACCTCGATGTTCACGTCGTCGGCGGCGGTGACCGCGCCGAAGGACTTCATCAGGCCGCGGGCGGAAAGCATCGTCGTCATGCCCGGGCCTCCTGCTCGGCGCGACGCGCGGCCTGGCGGTCGATCCAGAGCGAGCCGAGCCCGCGGGGCAGGAACCGGATCACGACCAGCAGGAACAGGCCCATCGCGAGCTGCCAGGTGTTCGGGAAGTAGAGGTTGGAGAACGAGCGGACCACCTCGACCACGAAGGAGGCCAGGAACACCGCCAGCATGCTGTGGTGTCCTGAGAGGATCGCCACGAAGACGAACTCGCCCGAGGTGGTCCAGTAGCTGAAGTTGGGCTCGATGTGGCCCAGCGCCAGCACCGTCAGCGCGCCGCCCACGCCGCCCAGGAAGGCCGCGAACACGAAGTTCACCGCGATCGCGCCCGACACCGAGGCGCCCAGGTACTCGATCCGCAGCTCGTTCTCGCGAATGGCCAGCGAGACCATCCCGCGAACCGAGTCGCTGTAGACGCGCGCCACCGTCGCCAGCAGGCCCACCAGCACCACCGCGACCGAGTAGAGCGCGAGGTTCGCGCCTTCCGACGAGATCTCGTTGCCGAAGAGCGTGGGCCGGCTCACGTTGAAGCCGTCCGAGCCGCCCATGGCCTCGGACTTGACCAGGATGCCGTAGAGCACCATCGAGATCGCCAGCGTGAGCATCGCGAAGAAGATGCCGCGATAGCGCGACAGCAGGGGCGAGAACGGCGCGGCCAGCAGCGCGGCGGCGAGGCCGCCGCCCAGCACCAGCACCACCGCGTCGGTGATGCCGGTGTGGTTGGCGAGCAGCGCGGCGGCGTAGCCGCCGGCCGCGAACACGAAGCCCTGCCCGAAGGAGACCACGCCGCTGCGCATCAGCAGCACGATGCCCATCGACACCAGGCCATGGGAGATCGCCATCGTGGACAGGAACAGCAGCCACTTGGGCATGACGAAGCCGGCGGCCAGCAGCGCCACGATGGCGGCCCCGCCGGCCAGGGCGGTCTTGAGGATCGGGTTGTCCATCAGATCTTCCTTGCCTGAACTCGCTGGAACAGCCCCTCGGGCCGGAACACCAGCACGATGGCCATCGCGATGTAGATGCTGAACAGCTCGGCTGCGGGCCAGGTGTGGACCGCGAGCGCCCGGGCCAGCCCGACGATCAACGCGCCGATCGCCGCGCCCTCGATGCTGCCCAGGCCGCCGATGATGACGACCGCGAACGAGACGATGATCACGCCCACCGACAGGCCGGGCTGCACCGACACCATCGGCGCGGTGAGCGCCCCGGCGAGCGCGGCGAGGAAGATCCCGAACATGAAGGCGAAGGTGTAGATGCGCGACACGTTCACCCCCATGCTGGAGGCGATCTCGTCGCTGTGGATCACCGCGAGCACGATCTTGCCGATGCGCGTGCGGTTCAGCCCCCACCACACGGCCAGCCCGCAGAGCACCGCCACGACGATCAGCATGAAGTCGTAGCCGACGTAGGACAGCGTGCCGAACTCGACGTTGCCGAACAGCATGTAGGGTTCGCTGACGTAGTAGGGCGTGGGCCCCCAGACCAGCTTGGTGACGTCCTCGAGGATCAGGAAGAGCGCGTAGGTGACGAGCACCAGCAGCACCTCGTCGCGTCCGTAGAACACGCGCAGCAGGCCGCGCTCGGTGAGCGGCGCCAGCAGCGCGGCCACCGCGACCGCCGCCAGCAGCATGGCCACCGGCGAGAGCTCGGGCGCCAGCCCGAGGGTGGCGAACCAGCCCACGAAGGAGGCGGCCGCATAGGCGCCCACCGCGTAGAAGCTGCCGTGGGCGATGTTGAGGATCTTCAGCACGCCGAAGACCAGCGTCAGTCCGAGCGCGACGATGAACAGCCACGACGCGTAGACGATGCCGTCGATCAGGATGGTGAGTGCAAGCATCGGAGGATTCCGGGCGGGGGGCGCAGCCTGCTGCGCCCCCCGGTTCGAACGCGCCCGCGGTCGTTGCCGGCCGCGGGCGAAGGCACTGCGAAAGCGGCCGCCGGGCGATCAGGCCCGAGGGCTCAGCACTTCGCTCCCTTGAAGCCGGCCTTGATCCAGTCCTCGGCCTTCATGTCGGCAGGCGGGTTCACGCACTCCGCAGGGAAGCGGACGATGTCGACGATGTCGACCCGCTTCTTCTCCTTGTTGTACTGCGTGCGGCCGATCGCGGTCGGCTGGATCGCCTGGTGGCCCTTGCCGTTGGCCATCTGGATCTTGCCGGCCGGCGACTCCCACTCGAAGCCCTTCAGCGCGGCGGCGAGCTGCTCGGGGCCGGGCTTCTTGCCGCCGTTCGCGGCGATCGCCTTCTCGGCGACGAGCTTCAGGCCCAGCAGCGCCTGCGCCATCCGGTACGGCGCCTGCACCGGGTACACGTTGTACTTCTTCTCGTACTCGGAGAACCACCAGCGGTTGAGCGGCGTGTCGGGCGACATCAGGCCGTAGGCGCCACGGGCGCCGAGGATCACGCCGTCGGGCATCTTGTCGCCCAGGCCAGGCAGCACGTGGTCGCCGGCCGAGAGCACCACCTGCGAGCGCTTCATCAGGCCCCGCGGCGCCGACTGCAGCATCAGGGCCTGCAGGTCGCCGCCCCACAGGCTCGAGTGGGTGATCGACGCGGGCTTCTGCAGGAGCGCCGAGATCTCGGTGCCGTACTGGCCGGCGCCGAACTTCGGCCGCAGGTCCTGGCCGGTCTTCGCGTTCGGGTACAGCTGCTCCATCGTGAGCTGGAAGTCCTTCAGCGAGTCGTGGCCCCAGGCGTAGTCCTGGTTGATGTAGTTGATCGAGTCGACCTTGACGTCCTTCGCCTTCAGGTAGCGGCCCAGCGCCACGTTGTCCATCGTGGCGTGGGCGGCGGTGCGGAACACGTACTCGTAGTCGCGCTCCTCGAAGATCCGCGGCGTGCCGCAGTCGTAGAGGATCAGGAAGCGCTTCATCTCCTCGGCCACCGGCGCCACCGCCAGGCAGTCGCCGGAGCTCACGTAGCCGACCACCACATCGACGTTCTCGCGGTCGTACAGGTTCTTCAGCTCCTGCACCTGCTTGGTCGCCCCGCCGGCCTCGTCGACGTAGATCGCCTCGACCTTCATGCCGCCGAAGCCCTTCTTGTCGTAGGGTGCCGGCGCCGTGCCGTTGTTGAAGGCCTCGACCAGAAGCTTGGCCCCGTTCACCGCCGGGATGCCGAAGCTCTCGGCCGCCTGCCCCGACAGGAAGCTGACGACGCCGATGCGGAAAGTTTCCTGCGCCTGGGCCGTGGAAAGCCCGGCCAGGCCGAAGGCAGCCGCGATGGCGGCCGCCCCGAGCGTGGGCGCGAATCTGCTGCGTTTCATTACGGTGTCTCCTCTGTCTCTGTGGTTGCTGCAGGGTGGGAAGTGAAGCCCTGTTCGGGCCAATCGACGGGTGCCTCGACATCGAGCCGGGCCACCCGGTAACCGCGCTGGAAATCCACGAAATGCCGGTGGGTCCAGGCCTCGGCCTCGTCGGGGTCGCGCCGCCGGATCGCCTCGACGATGCGCCGGTGCGCCTCGAGATTGCGCGCGCCCGCCTGCGGCAGCGTGCGCCGCAGCCGCTCGAAGCTCGGCGCGAGCAAGAGGCTGACCGGTTCGCGCGCGAGCATCAGCACCCGGTTGCCCGAGGCACGAGCCACCAGGGCATGGAACTGGACGTCCAGATCGATGTAGGACTCGCCCCTGGCGAGCACGGCCTCGGTGCGGGCCAGGTTCTCGTCGAGCGCGGCGAGATCGCTTTCGGTCGCGTGCCCGGCCGCGAGCCGGGCCGCGCGCGGCTCGAGCGTGACGCCGACCTCCCAGAGTTCGCGGAAACTGACCGCTTCGAGCACCATCGCGCGCATGGCGCGCGGGGCGAGATCCCCCATTCCGGGCTGCGCGATCCGCAGCCGGCGGCCCGCGGCCCGCACCAGCAGGCCTTCCTGCTCGAGCAGGCGAATCGCCTCGCGGACCGTGGAGC
Source organism: Lautropia sp. SCN 70-15 (assembly GCA_001724315.1). Lineage (GTDB taxonomy): Bacteria > Pseudomonadota > Gammaproteobacteria > Burkholderiales > Burkholderiaceae_E > Zeimonas. The sequence continues at coordinate 10,008 of MEEC01000072.1, forward strand.
GGTTGACCCCGAAGGTCTCGGCGAGCGCCTGCTCGGTAGGCAGCGGATCGCCCGGCTTCAGGTGCCCGTCGAGGATGCGCCGCTCGATCCGGTCGGACAGCACCCGGTAGGCCGGGGCGTGCCGAAGCGGTGCGAACACTGTCGATGCAGTGCGGCGCTCCACGATCGCTGTCTCCCCCTCGCCCCGTTTACTGGTCGGGTCCGCGGAAGCACCCACGGCCCATCGTGTTCTGTTGCGGCAGACCTTGGTTCTTGCCCAGGGGTTCTTGCCACGGCGTTTGCCCGATTGTCGGACAACCGATTCGAGGCTGGATGCTGAACCGAGCGTTATTCGGCGTCAAGAAGATTCGATGCTGCACCGCAGCGTGCGACGGACTCGACAACCCCGCCCCGCAGGCGGCAGGATCGAAGTCCCTTCACCCCCTCCACCGACAAGGACCCATGGCCACGCTCCACAGCTTCGAAGCCGGCGGCTACGCCTTCCTGGAAGGCGGCTTTCCCTATTCGCAGGGCGTCCACGCCTTGCCGGGCTTCGAGCTCCGGCGGGCGCGCTTCGCCCATCCGATGTCCGTCGCCGCGGGCTTCGACGCGATCGCCGCCCACCTCAATGCGCTCGGGCGCCCGCTCACCGCGCTCGCGGCCTGCGAGCTCAGGTCGCCCTCGCAGATGAGCTTCGAGGGCTTCCGCAGCTTCAACGTGGGCTATGTCCAGGTCCTCGAGCGCTGGGGGCTGGTGGCCAACGGCCTGAACCCGGTGGCCCGCAGCAACGTGTGCCCCGAGTTCGACGCACCCGCCGAACCGGCCTTCCACGCCTTCTGCTACACGGTCGAGGCGCCCGCCGGCGCCCCGCCCACCTGGGTGGTGGCCGGCAGCGGCGAATGGCCCGAGGGCACGACCTTCCCCGACAACATCGTCGCGCGCGGCGACCTGAGCGAAGGCGGGCTGGACAGGAAGATCGGCTTCGTGGTCGAGACGATGCAGGCGCGCGCCGCCGGCCTGGGCGGCAACTGGTCGGACCTGACCGCCTCGAACGTGTACACGGTGCACGACTTCCACCCTTCGCTGAGGCGGCGCTTCGCCGAGGC
>MEEC01000073.1 GCA_001724315.1 Lautropia sp. SCN 70-15
GCACCGAGTCGATCACGATGAACTGGCCCTGGTTGTCGGCCACGAACTGCAGCGGGATGTAGGCGCCGGCGTCCCACTTCTCGCGATTCTGGTCGTGCAGCACCGCGTGCCGGTGGGTGAAGGTGCCGCGGCCGGAGTCCTGACCCGACAGCCGCACGCCGTAGCCGGCCGCGCAGAGCGTGGCGAAGGCCAGGTGCTCGCCCATGCCCCAGTCGAGGGGCAGCTCGCCGCGCGTCATGGCACGCCGGTCGTTGACCACCTTCTCGACCAGCGGATGCAGCTTGAAGCCCTCCGGCAGCGTGGTGATGCGTTCGCCCAGGCGCTGCAGCTCGGTGAGCGGCACCGCCGTGTCGGCGGAGTCGGTCCATTTGCGGTTCAGGAACGGCAGCCAGTCGACCGCGAACTTGCTCTTGAAGTTCGTGATGACGGGGTCGACCGTGTGCTTGCCCTCATCCATCGCCTTGCGGTAGTCGGCCACCAGCTGATCGCCATCTTCGGCCGCAATGACGCCCTGCGTGGCCAGACGGTCGGCATACAGCTTGCGGGTACCCGGATGCTGGGCGATCTTCTTGTACATCATCGGCTGCGTGACCGCCGGCGTGTCCTGCTCGTTGTGGCCCAGCTTGCGGAAGCAGACGATGTCGACGACGACGTCCTTGCGGAACTCCTGCCGGTAGTCGAGCGCCAGCTGCGTGGCATAGACCACCGCCTCGGGATCGTCACCGTTCACGTGCAGCACCGGCGCCTCGATCATCTTGACCACGTCGGTGCAGTAGATCGTGGAGCGGGTGTCGCGCGGATCGGAGGTGGTGAAGCCGATCTGGTTGTTGATGACGATGTGAACCGTGCCGCGCGTGCCGTAGCCGCGGGTCTGCGCCAGATTGAGCGTTTCCATGACCACGCCCTGCCCCGCGAAGGCGGCGTCGCCGTGCACCAGGACCGGCAGGACCTGGTCGCCGTTGCGATCGCCGCGCCGGACCATGCGCGCCTTGGCCGATCCCTCGACCACCGGGTTCACGATCTCCAGGTGCGAGGGGTTGAAGGCCAGCGACAGGTGGACCGGACCGCCCGGGGTGGACACGTCGCTCGAGAAGCCCTTGTGGTACTTGACGTCGCCGCTGGGCAGGTCGTCGGCGTGGTGCCCCTCGAACTCGGCGAACAGGTCCTTGGGCATCTTGCCCAGCGTGTTCACCAGCACGTTCAGGCGGCCGCGGTGGGCCATGCCGATGACGATCTCCTGGATGCCTGCCTGGCCGGCGCGCTGGATCAGCTCGTCCATGGCCGGGATGAAGCTCTCGCCGCCCTCGAGCGAAAAGCGCTTCTGCCCGACGAACTTGGTGTGCAGGTATCGCTCCAGGCCCTCGGCGGCGGTCAGCCGCTCGAGGATGCGTTTCTTCTTCTCGGGCGAGTAGTTCGGGCGGGCGCGGGTCGACTCCAGGCGCTCCTGCCACCAGCGCTTCTGGGCCTGGTCGCTGATGTACATGAACTCGGCGCCGATCGAGCCGCAGTAGGTGTCGCGCAGCGCCTGCACGATGTCGCGCAGCGGCGCGTTGTCGAAGCCGAAGTAGGTGTTGGCCGCCGAATAGATGTTGGCGTGGTCGCCTTCGCTGAAGTCGTAGAACGCCGGCTCCAGCTCGGGGATCGCCGGGCGCTCCTGGCGCTTGAGCGGGTCGAGGTCGGCCCAGCGCGAGCCCACGTTGCGATAGGCGGCCACCAGCTGCTGGACGAAGACCTGCTTGCGCGCGGTGGCTGCGTCGCCCCCCATGACGCGGGGCTGCAGGTTGCCCTCCCGGGCGCGCTCGGCGAAGGACTGGACGATGGGGGCGTGCGCGACGTCACGCGTCTCGGGCTTGCCGTCGGCCGCCGGCACCATCTGCATGCTGTCGAACCAGGCACGCCAGGCGTCGGGCACCGAGCCCGGGTTGTTCAGGTAGCTCTCGTAGAGCTCTTCGACGTAAGGAGCATTGCCGCCGAACAGATAGGAGTTCGACCGGAAGGCTTTCATCATGGTGCTTCACCTTGTTGAACGAGTTTCTCGTCAAAGATGCCCGGCCATCGCGAAAGGACGACGCCGGCGAATCCTCACCGGATTCCGGTGACGGGATTCGAGACAAATCGGAGCTGACGGGTGGGAATCAGGACATAAGGCAGCTTTGGCGAATCCTGAAATGGTATCACCCGGGGCTGGCGACGCCCGAATGACCGTGCCGCTGAAGCGACAGTTTCAGCGCTTTGCCCGAATCAGTCCGGCAGCCCCTCCACCGACAGCCCATCGAGCGTCTCGCGATACGCCTGCACGCGGGGCCCGCCCAGGGACACGGCCCGTCGCGCGGCCTCGATCGCGGCCCGCCGTTCCCCCGCGTCGGCCAGCGCGTGGGCCAGGTTGTTCCAGGCGTCGGCGAAGTCGGGGTGCCGGCGCACCGCGGCCTGCCAGGCGGCGCGCGCCCCGGCCTTGTCGCCGGCGGCCCAGGCCGCGTTGCCCAGGCCCAGCGCCGCGGTGCGGTTGCCGGGCCAGCGCGCGAGCACGGCCGTCCAGCCTTGCCTGGCGGCCGCCGGATCGACCCGCTCCAGGCCGGCCACGCCGCGCGCGGCCGCCTCCTCGCCGGCGCCATCTGGCAGGCGATCGGGGTGCGACACGGTCATCGCCCAGGAGCCGCCGCGGACCCAGGTGCGCTCGAACGGATGGATCGACTGCTCCGAGGCCTCCTCGACCCCGGTGTGCAGCACGACGGTGCCGCGCTGCAGGTCGTAGCCGATCAGGACCGCGTAATGCCAGAACGGCGCGGCATCGAGGCCCAGGTTCTGGAACACCACCACCGGCAGGCCGCCGGCCAGCGCCCGCAGCGGATCCTCGAGGGAGGCGCCCAGACGCACGCTGAGCAGGCCGCGCCGCCGGGGCGCGGCGAGCATTTCGGGCTGCAGGCTGCCCTGGCGCGCCGGCACCCAGACCTCGGGCACCAGCGTATCGGGCAACACCCGGACGCCGGCCGGCTGCATGGCCATGGCCAGCGCCGCCGGTCCGCACTCGTACTCGCGCTGCGCGAAGAACGGAACGCCGGCGATCGCGGCGCGTGCCGGCAGTCCGCGCGGCCGGTCCGCGCCCGACTCGATCGCCGACCTGAGCCGGCTGGCCTGCGGCGCCGCGCAGCCCGCGAGCGCCAGCGGCGCGACGGCGAGCGCCGCGAGCAGCGCCCGCCGGGTCAACGGACCGATCGAGTGAAGGGGAAGACCTTGGTCAGGCCCAGGATGTCGGTGACCAGCAACACGACGAAGACGAACACGAGCGCGCCGACGATGCCGGCGCCCGCCGGCGCGGTCCCGACCTTGCCGGCCAGGTCGCGGATCTCGTCGTCACCCAGCGCGGCGACCCGCGCCTCGACCTCGGCGGGGCTCACGCCCATCGCCACCAGCTCGTCGCGCACCTCCGCGCGGGCCAGCCAGGCGCTGATCGTCGCGCGGTCCGCGTCGACCTGGGCGGCAGAGAGGGTTTCTTCGGAACCGATCATCCGCGCCGACACGGGCGCCGGCATCGTGGCGCCGAGCATCGACACCACCAGCGCAGCGGAAAGGAAACGCGACAGGCTCTTCAACATGGGGAGCTCCGAGGGGGTTGGGGTGGCGGCAAGTTTGCACCGCGAAGTCCGGATGCCGCAAACCGCAGCGCACAAAGTCACGCCCGCCGGCGAAAACCCGCGCAAACGACACGTGCTCGCTTTGCCGCCCGCAAGCCCCGGAGTAGACTGCCCCGAACAAAACCGCAAACCGATGCGCACGGGCCCCGCAACAGCGCGCGGCTCCGCCGCATCAGGCGATGCAGGAGGAGACCCGTTGCAGGCGACCGACATCTCGCATCCCGACTACTTCCACAAGGTGGTCGACTGTCAATGGGCCTGCCCGGCCCACACCCCTGTTCCCGAGTACATCCGGCTGATCGCCGCGGGGCGTCACAGCGACGCCTATATGGTGAACTGGCGATCCAACGTCTTCCCCGGCATTCTGGGCCGCACCTGCGACCGGCCCTGCGAGCCTGCCTGCCGGCGCGGCCGGGTCGAGGAGCGGCAGGCCGAGCGGCCCGAACCGGTCGCCATCTGCCGGCTCAAGCGGGTCGCCGCCGACCTGAAGGACGACATCCGGCACCGCCTCCCGCGTCCGCCGGCCCGGCCCGATGCGCCGCGCATCGCCTGCATCGGCGGCGGGCCCGCCTCGCTCACCGTGGCGCGCGACCTGGCCGCCATCGGCTACCGCGTCACCGTGTTCGACGAAGGCCGGGCTGCCGGCGGGATGATCCGCACGCAGATCCCCCGCTTCCGGCTGCCCGAGGAAGTCATCGACGAGGAAACCGGCTACATCCTGGGGCTCGGCGTCGACTACCGCTCGGGCACGCGCATCGATTCCATGCGCGAGCTGCTCGCGCAGGACTTCGACGCGGTGTTCGTCGGCTGCGGCGCCCCGCGCGGGCGGGACCTCGACATCCCGGGCCGCGCCGAGGCCGACTCGGCGATCCACATCGGCATCGAGTGGCTGGCCTCGGTCTCCTTCGGCCACGTCAGTTCGGTCGGCAAGCGGGTGCTGGTGCTGGGCGGCGGCAACACCGCGATGGACTGCTGCCGCACCGCGCGCCGGCTCGGCGGCGAGGACGTCAAGGTCGTGGTGCGCTCCGGCTTCGACGAGATGAAGGCGTCTCCCTGGGAAAAGGAAGACGCCATGCACGAGGGCATTCCCATCCTGAACTGGCTGGTACCCAAGGCCTTCGTGCACGACAAGGGCAGGCTCACCGGCATGGTCTTCGAGAAGGTCCGCGCCGAGTACGACGAGCGAGGCCGCCGCAAGCTGGTGCCGGCGGGCGAGCCAGACGTCCACCTCGAATGCGACGAGGTGCTGGTGGCGGTCGGCCAGGAAAACGCCTTCCCCTGGATCGAGCGAGACATCGGCATCGAGTTCGACGAATGGGGCATGCCGAAGATCGACCCGGTCACCCTGCGCTCCACGCTGCCCAGGGTGTTCTTCGGCGGCGATGCAGCGCTCGGGCCCAAGAACATCATCTGGGCCGTCGCCCACGGCCACGAGGCCGCGGTGTCGATCGACCGGATGCTCAACGGCGAGCCGGTCGAGGATCGTCCGCTGCCCGCGGTCGAGACCATGTCCCAGAAGATGGGCATCCACGAGTGGAGCTACGACAACGACGTGTCGCTCGAGGCCCGTCACCGCGTGCCCTGGCGTGACGTCAACCAGGCCCTGCGCGACATCCGGGTCGAGGTCGAGCTGGGCTTCGACGCGAAGACCGCGATCCACGAGGCCCACCGCTGCCTGAACTGCGACGTGCAGACGGTCTTCAATCCGCCGCAGTGCATCGAGTGCGATGCCTGCGTCGACATCTGCCCGATGGACTGCATCACCTTCACCGCCGACGGCGACGAGGCCGACCTGCGCCAGCGGCTGCGCGCGCCGGCCCTGAACGCCGAGCAGGCGCTCTACGTGCAAGATGGGCTGAAGACCGGTCGCGTCATGGTCAAGGACGAGGACGTCTGCCTGCACTGCGGCCTGTGTGCCGAGCGCTGCCCGACCGGCGCCTGGGACATGCAGAAGACCCTGATCTCGATGACCCACGCCGGCCCCGCCTGCCGGCCCCCCCAGAGGAAGGCAGCCTGATGAAGCGGATCGAGGCCGTCAACGACTTCGTCGTCAAGTTCGCGAACGTCAACGGCTCGGGGTCCGCCTCGGCCAACGAGCTGTTCGCCCGCAGCTTCCTGCGCATGGGCGTGCCGGTGAGCCCGCGCAACATCTTCCCGTCCAACATCCAGGGCCTGCCCACCTGGTACGAGGTGCGCGTCACCGAGAAGGGCTGGCTGGGCCGCCGCGGCGGCGTGGACCTGATGGTCGCGATGAACCCGCAGACCTGGGACCGCGACGTGGCCGAGGTCGATCCCGGCGGCTACCTGCTCTACGACAGCACCAAGCCGCTGCCGCCCAGCAGGTTCCGGCCGGACATCCACCCGATCGGCGTGCCGCTCACGCAGATGTGCAACGCGGCCTACTCCGATCCGCGCGAGCGCCAGCTGCTCAAGAACATCATGTACGTGGGCGTGCTCGCGGCGCTGCTCGGCATCGAGCCCGAAGCGATCGCGCAGCTGGTCGGCGAGCAGTACAAGGGCAAGGAGAAGCTGCTCACGCCCAACCTCGACGCCTTCCGCAAGGGCTTCCACTACGCCACCGAGCACCTCGACGACGCGATCGGCCTGCGTGTCCGGCGCGCGGCCAACGTCGGCGACCGGATCTTCATGGAGGGCAACGCCGCGGCGGCGCTGGGCTGCGTGTACGGCGGCGCCACGGTCTGCGCCTGGTATCCGATCACGCCCTCCTCGTCGGTCGCCGAGGCCTTCCAGAAGTTCTGCGGCAAGCTCCGGGTCGACAAGGAGAGCGGCGAGAACCGCTTCGCGATCGTCCAGGCCGAGGACGAGCTCGCCTCGATCGGCATGGTCGTGGGCGCGGGCTGGAACGGCGCGCGCGCCTTCACCGCCACCTCCGGCCCGGGCATTTCGCTGATGACCGAGTTCATCGGGCTGGCCTACTTCGCCGAGATCCCGGCGGTCATCATCGACGTGCAGCGCGGCGGGCCGTCCACCGGCATGCCCACGCGCACCCAGCAGGCCGACCTGATCGCCTGCGCCTACGCCTCGCACGGCGACACCCGGCACGTGCTGCTGATCCCCGAGGACCCGCACGAGTGCTTCGAGTTCGCGGCCCAGGCGCTCGACCTGGCCGACCGCCTGCAGACGCCGGTCTTCCTGATGACCGACCTCGACATCGGCATGAACCAGCGGCTGTGCGCGCCGCTCAAGTGGGACGACGCCCGCAGGTACGACCGCGGCAAGCTGATGACCGCCGACATGCTCGACGCCGGCCGCGACTTCGGCCGCTACCTCGACGTCGACGGCGACGGCATCCCCTTCCGCACGCTGCCCGGCACGCACCCCACCAAGGGCGGCTACTTCACCCGCGGCACCACCAAGGACGCCTACGCCCGCTATTCCGAGGCCGGGCCCGACTACGTCTACAACGTGCAGCGCCTGCTGAAGAAGCACGACACCGCGAAGAAGCTGGTCCCCGCCGCCATCGAGAAGCAGGCCGACAGGCCGACCCGCTTCGGCGTCATCCACTTCGGCTCCACCGCCCCGGCCATGGCCGAGGCTCACGAGGCCCTCGCCGCCCGCGACCTGCAGCTGGACACGCTGCGGCTGCGCGCCTTCCCCTTCGGCGACGAGGTCGGCAAGTTCATCGCCGCGCACCAGACGGTGTTCGTCATCGAGCAGAACCGCGATGCGCAGATGCGCACGATGCTGGTCAACGAACTCGGCACCGACCCCGCCAAGCTGGTGCCCATCCTCCACTACGACGGCACGCCGATCACCGCCCGCTTCATCACCGAGGCGATCGCCGAGCGGATGAGCGGCGCCAACGTCGAACCGATCAAGCGCGGCAAGGTGGCCTGACCATGACCTATCTCGCGAAACCCGCCCTGCACCACCCCACGCTGCCGACCAACCGGCTCGGCTACACGCGGCGCGACTACGAAGGCAAGATCTCGACGCTGTGCGCCGGCTGCGGCCACGATTCGATCTCGGCGGCCATCATCCAGGCCTGCTGGGAGCTCGACGTGGAGCCCCACCGGGTGGCCAAGCTCTCGGGCATCGGCTGCTCGTCGAAGACCCCCGACTATTTCCTGGGCAACTCGCACGGCTTCAACACGGTCCACGGCCGCATGCCCTCGGTGCTCACCGGCGCGGCGCTCGCCAACCGCGAGCTGGTCTACCTCGGCGTGTCGGGCGACGGCGACTCCGCGTCGATCGGGCTCGGGCAGTTCGCCCACCTGATGCGCCGCGGCGTCAACATGACCTACATCGTCGAGAACAACGGAGTCTACGGCCTGACCAAGGGCCAGTTCTCGGCCACCGCCGACCAGGGCTCGAAGTCCAAGCGCGGCGCGGTGAACCTGGACTCGCCCATCGATCTGGTGCCGCTCGCGCTGCAGCTCGGCGCCACCTACGTCGCGCGCGCCTTCTCCGGCGACAAGGCGCAGCTGGTGCCCCTGATCAAGGGCGCGCTGGCCCACCCGGGCGCGGCCTTCATCGACGTGATCAGCCCCTGCGTGGCCTTCAACAACCACGCCGGCAGCACCCGCAGCTACGACTACGTGCGCGAGCACAACGAGGCGGTCAACCGGATCGACTTCATGCCCCGGCGCAGCGAGATCACCGCCGACTATGCGGCCGGCACGGTCGTCGACGTGCCGCAACACGACGGCTCGATCCTGCGCCTGCGCAAGCTCGCCGAGGACTTCGACCCGCGCGACCGGATCGGCGCCATCGAGCATGTGATGCAGCACCAGGCCCGCGGCGAGATCGTCACCGGCCTACTGTTCGTGGACCCCGAGGCCGGCGACCTGCACCAGCGCCTGGGCACCTCTGCCACGCCGATGAACCGCCTCGACGAAAAGGCCCTGTGCCCCGGCTCGGCGATGCTCGAACGCATCAACGCGTCGCTGCGCTGAACGGCCAACCGGCGGGAGAAGGCCCTGCCTTCTCCCTTCTCCCTTCCCCCTTCTCTTGACCTTTTCGCGAAATGATCCACGAACTCCGCATCTACCACTGCATGCCGGGCCGCCTGCCCGACCTCAACAAGCGCTTCACCAACATCACGCTGAAGCTCTGGGAGAAGCACGGCATCCGCCAGGCCGGCTTCTGGACCACGCTGGTCGGCCCGAACGCCAACGACCTGTACTACCTGCTCGAGTGGGAGAGCATGGCCGAGCGCGAGCAGAAGTGGAATGCGTTCGCCGCCGATCCGGAGTGGCTCAAGGCGAAGGCCGAGACCGAGGCCAACGGGCCGATCGTCAGCGTGGTCGAGAACATGTTCCTGCAGCCCACGCCTTACTCGAGCGTGCGCTGATCCGGGCGATCACCCGCGCCGGGAAAAAGGAAGGGCGGCCCGCGGGCCGCCCTTTCGCTTGCGCGATCGCGCTCGACCAGCGGGTCAGCGCTTGTCGATCGGCTGCACCTCGCGCGGGGTCTTGCCGGTGAACAGCTGGCGCGGCCGGCCGATCTTCTGGTCGGGATCGGCGATCATCTCGCCCCACTGCGCGATCCAGCCCACGGTGCGGGCCAGCGCGAAGATGCAGGTGAACATGCTGGTCGGGATGCCCATCGCCTTCTGGACGATGCCCGAGTAGAAGTCGACGTTCGGGTAGAGCTTGCGCTGCACGAAATAGTCGTCCTCGAGCGCGATCTGCTCGAGCTTCATGGCCAGCGCGAAGAGCGGATCGTCGTGCAGGCCCAGTTCGCCGAGCACCTCGTGGCAGGTCTCGCGCATCAGCTTGGCGCGCGGGTCGTAGTTCTTGTAGACCCGGTGGCCGAAGCCCATCAGCTTCACGCCCGAGTTCTTGTCCTTGACCTTGTCGATGAAGTCGCCGATCTTCTCGACCCCGCCCTGCTTCTGGATGTCGTCGAGCATGATCAGGCAGGCCTCGTTCGCGCCGCCGTGCGCCGGGCCCCACAGCGTGGCGATGCCGGCCGCGATGCAGGCGAACGGGTTCGCGCCCGAAGACCCCGCCAGGCGGACGGTGGAGGTCGACGCGTTCTGCTCGTGGTCGGCGTGCAGGATCAGGATCCGGTCGAGCGCGCGCACCAGCACGTCGTTCGGCTTGTAGTCGTCGCAGGGCGTGCCGAACATCATGCGAAGGAAGTTCGCCGAGTACGACAGGTCGTTGCGCGGGTACATGAACGGCTGGCCGGTGTTGTACTTGTAGGCCATCGCGGTCAGGGTCGGCATCTTGGCGATCAGCCGGATCGCCGACACGAAGCGGTGCTCGGGATCGTTGATGTCGAGCGAGTCGTGATAGAAGGCCGACAGCGCGCCCACGCAGCCGACCAGCACCGCCATCGGGTGCGCGTCGCGGCGAAAGCCCTGGAAGAAGCGGGTCATCTGCTCGTGCACCATCGTGTGGTGCGTGACCCGGTAGTCGAAGTCGCGGCGCTGCTCTTCGTTGGGCAGCTCGCCGTTCAGCAGCAGGTAGCAGATCTCGAGGTAGTCGCAATGCTGCGCCAGCTGCTCGATCGGGTAGCCGCGGTAGAGCAGCTCGCCCTTGTCGCCGTCGATGTAGGTGATCTTCGACTCGCAGGCCGCGGTCGACATGAAGCCCGGGTCGAAGGTGAACTTGCCCGTCTGCCCGTAGAGCTTGCGAATGTCGACGACATCGGGCCCCATCGTGCCCTTGTAGACCGGGAACTCGACCGAGGGCGTGCCGTCGGTGAACGAGAGCGTGGCTTTTTGCTGCGAGGTCATCGGACTCTTCCTCTCAATGTTGATCGTTGCGTGCCCCGGGGCGCCGCGCTCAGACCGAGCGGAGCATCCCGAGCACCCGCCTCGCCTCCGGCGAGACGTCCTGATCCGGCTCGGTCCGGGCGAGGATCAGGTCCAGCAGTTCGTTGTCGGTCAGGTCCAGGAGCTGGTCCAGGCCCGCGACATCGTCATCCGAGAGCGATTCTTCGTACCGATCGAAGAAGCGCTCGAAGATCAGGTCGTTCTCGAGCAGGCCCCGCCGGGCGCGCCAGCGCAGTCGCCGGCGCCTGGTCTCGTCGGCCTGGTGGCTCGAGGCCATCAGACGGTGCGCCTGACCATCAGTTCCTTGATCTTGCCGATCGCCTTGGTCGGGTTGAGCCCCTTCGGGCACACGTCGACGCAGTTCATGATCGAGTGACAGCGGAACAGCCGGTACGGGTCCTCGAGGTCGTCGAGACGCTGGTTGGTGGCCTGGTCGCGGCTGTCGGCGATGAAGCGGTAGGCCTGCAGCAGGCCGGCCGGGCCGACGAACTTGTCCGGATTCCACCAGAACGACGGGCACGAGGTGCTGCAGCAGGCGCACAGGATGCACTCGTACAGGCCGTCGAGCTCCTCGCGCTCCTCCGGCGACTGCAGGCGCTCTTTCTCGGGCGGCGGCGTGTCGTTGATCAGGTAGGGGCGGATCGAGTGGTACTGCTTGAAGAACTGGGTCATGTCG
>MEEC01000074.1 GCA_001724315.1 Lautropia sp. SCN 70-15
GAGTTCGATCCGCTGGTCGAGGGGCTGGTCGCCACCCATGGCCGCGATGCGCTGCCCGATGCGCCCGCCGGCGCGATCGTCTTCTTCCGGATGCCGCCGGTGCCGGTCTCGGCCACCGCGCTGCGCGAGGCGCTCGCGCGCGGCGAGCGGCCCGCCGAACTGTTGCCGGCCCCGGTTCTCGACTATATTGATCGTCACCACCTCTACCAGGACGGCGCGGCCCGCGGCTGACCCGCGTGCCCTCCGTCCGATACCCGGACACGGATGGATATCAAGAAACTGCAGCGCGTCATCGTGGATGCGCTCGAAGACGTCAAGGCCCAGGACATCAAGGTCTTCGACACCACCGGACAGACCCAGCTCTTCGACCGCGTGATCGTGGCGAGCGGCACCTCGAACCGGCAGACGCGCGCGCTGGCCTCGAACGTCCGCGACAAGGTCAAGGAAGCCGGCGGCCACGTCATCTCGGTCGAGGGCGAGGAGACCGGCGAATGGGTGCTGGTCGACCTCGGCGACGCGGTCGTGCACGTGATGCAGCCGTCCATCCGCGACTACTACCGCCTCGAGGAGATCTGGGGCCAGAAACCGGTGCCGGCCAAACCCGCCCCGACCAGGAAGCCGGCCGCCGGCAAGCCGACCGCCGCGAAGCCCGCGGCGAAGAAGGCGGCTGCCGGCGAGACCGCAAAGCCTGCGGCGAAGAAATCCGCCGCGGGCGCGACGAAGGCTGGCGCTGGCGCGAAGGCGCCGGCGGCGAAGAAGCCGGCAACGAAGACCGCCGCCGCGAACACCGCTTCGGCAAAGAAGCCCGCCGCGAAGAAGGCGGCCGCACCGAAGGCCGCCGCCAGCAAGCCGGCAGCGAAGAAGCCCGCCGCCCGCAAGTCCGGCGCGGGCTGAGCGCCCGTGCTGATCCGCGTCGTGGCGGTCGGCACGCGAATGCCGGCCTGGGTCGGCGCCGCGGTCGACGACTACACGAAGCGGCTGCCGGCAGGATTCACCGTCGAACTGCGCGAGGTTCGCGCCGAGACCCGCTCGAGCACCGGCAGCGCCGCCGCCTGGATGCAGAAGGAAGCCGGCCGCATCGAGACGGCGTTGCCCGCGACCTGCCGCATCGTCGTGCTCGACGAGCGCGGCAAGGACCTCGACACGCGCAGGCTGGCCGAGCGCATGCGCGCCTGGCAGGAAGACGCCCGGCCGGTCGCGATCCTGATCGGCGGCCCGGACGGGCTCGACCCCGCGCTGAAGGCGCGCGCCGACGAGACGATCCGGCTCTCGAGCCTCACGCTGCCGCACCCGCTGGTGCGCGTGCTGCTGGCCGAGCAGCTCTACCGCGGCTGGTCCATCCTCGCCGGGCATCCGTATCATCGGGAATGAGCCCCAAGGGAACCCGATCTTGCCCAGCGACTTCATCTACCTCGCCTCCACCAGCCCCCGCCGCCAGGAACTGCTCGCGCAGATCGGCGTGCGCTTCGAGCTGCTGCTGCCCGACCCGGACGAGGACGCCGAGGCGCTCGAGGCCTTCCGGCCCGGGGAGTCCCCGACCCGCTACGTCGAGCGGGTCACGCTCGCCAAGGCTGCCGCCGCCTGGGAACGGCTGGCTCGGCGCGGGTTGCCCCCTGCGCCGATCCTGGCGGCCGACACCACGGTGGCGATCGGCGGAAGGATCCTGGCCAAGCCCGCGGACGACGCCGACGCGTGCCGGATGCTGGCCGAGCTGGCCGGCCGCACTCATCGCGTGCTGACCGCGGTGGCGGTCGTGCGCGGACCGCGGGTCGAGCACCGGATCAATGTCTCGCGCGTGTGTTTCGCCCGGATGAGCGCTGCCGAGATCGCGCGCTACGTGGCCAGCGGCGAACCGCGCGGCAAGGCGGGCGGCTACGCGATCCAGGGCGCGGTCGCGCGCTTCGTGCGGCGAATCGAGGGCAGCCACTCCGGTATCATGGGCCTGCCCTTGTACGAGACCGCGCAGCTGCTGCGCGACGACGGCAGCCCGCCCCCAGCGACCCGATGACCGAAGAGATCCTCGTCAACCACGCCGCGCACGAGACCCGGGTCGCCGTCATCCAGCAGGGCGCGATGCAGGAGCTGCACGTCGAGCGCGCCGCCACCCGCGGCCTGGTCGGCAACGTGTACCTGGGCCGCGTGTCGCGGGTGCTGCCCGGCATGCAGTCGGCCTTCGTCGACGTGGGCCTCGAGCGCGCCGCCTTCCTGCACGTGGCCGACCTCTGGCAGTCGCGCGCCAGCGCGCACGGCAGCGGGGCGCCCATTCCCATCGAGAAGCTGCTGTTCGAGGGCCAGCCCCTGCTGGTCCAGGTCATCAAGGACCCGCTGGGCACCAAGGGCGCCCGCCTGTCCACGCAGATCAGCATCGCCGGGCGCTTCCTCGTCTACCTGCCGCAGGACCCGCACATCGGCGTGTCGCAGCGCATCGGCGACGAGGCCGGCCGCGCCGAGCTGCGCGCCCGCCTGCAGCGGCTGATGCCCGACGACGAGAAGGGCGGCTTCATCATCCGCACCTCGGCCGAAGACGCCTCCGACGACGAGCTCGCCGCCGACATCGCCTACCTGCGCAAGCGCTGGCGCCAGATCCTCGGCGCGAGCCGCGAGCGCCCCGCGCCCTCGCTGCTCTACCAGGAGCTGAGCCTGGGCGAACGGGTGCTGCGCGACCTGGCCACCGACCGCACCGGCGCGATCCTGGTGGACTCGCGCGAGGCGCTGGCCGAGCTGGCGGACTTCGCCCGCGCCTACATGCCCTCGATGGCGGGGCGCCTGCGCCACTACGCGGGCGAGCGCCCGCTCTTCGAGCTGCACGGCGTTGAAGACGAGATCGCCCGCGCGCTGTCTCGCCGGGTCGACCTGAAGTCCGGCGGCTACCTGATCATCGACCAGACCGAGGCGATGACCACGATCGACGTCAACACCGGCGGCTACGTGGGCGGGCGCAACTTCGACGACACGATCTTCCGCACCAACCTGGAAGCCGCCCACGCGATTGCGCGCCAGCTGCGGGTGCGCAACCTGGGCGGCATCATCATCGTCGACTTCATCGACATGAGCAGCAACGAGCACCGCGAGGCGGTGCTGCAGGAATTGCGCAAGGCGCTCGCGCGCGACCGCACCAAGTCGAGCGTGAACGGCTTCACCTCGCTCGGGCTGGTCGAGATGACCCGCAAGCGCACCCGCGAGTCGCTCGCCCACATCCTGCTCGAGCGCTGCCCCACCTGCGAAGGCAAGGGACAGATCAAGACCGCGCGCAGCGTCTGCTACGAGATCCTGCGCGAGATCCAGCGCGAGGCGGGACAGTTCAGCCCGAAGGAGTTCCGCATCGTGGCCTCGCAGTCGGTCATCGACCTCTTCCTCGAGGAGGAGTCGCAGCCACTGGCCGCGCTGGGCGACGCGATCGGCAAGCGCATCGCGCTGCAGGTCGAGACCGTCTTCGCGCAGGAGCAGTACGACATCGTGCTGATGTGACACCGCCGGCGCCCGGGGCCTTGCTCCGGCCGGCCCGCCGCGTCGCTCGGGCCGCCGCGCGGTTCAGGCCGGGTCCTGGCTACCCCCGGCAGACATCGCCACGACGGTCCATCCCGCCTGCGGCTCGAATTGCGAATCGGTGGCGAATACCCGCAGCTTGCCTTTCGGATCGATCGCGAAGAGCGGCAGGAACGGGTCGGTCTGCCGTGCCCGTAGCTCCTCGAACCCGAAGGCATCGGTGAGCGTGGTCACCCGGAACTGGGCGCCGCGGGCCAGGTCGCCGGTCATCCTTTCGTAGCTGGCGCCGGGGCCGAAGGCATAGCGCCCGCCGGCGCTCGCCACGCTGCGCGATTCGCCCGGAACGACCTTCAGCAGGTAGACCTTGTTGGGGCCGAGATCCCGCGCGAGCCGCTCGCAGGCCAGCGCGTTCAGGTGCGGATCGGCACTCATCGCGACCATGGTCCCGAGCCCCGCCAGGTCGAGTCCCACTTCGGCATGCTCGGACAGCGGATTGCCGAAGTAGGTGCGGATGCCGAGCATGCGGGCCCGGCTCAGGCTGTCCCACTGGGTGTCGGTCATCAGGACCGGGACCTTGCGGTCCACCAGCACCTTGGCGATCGCGCGGGCCAGGGGGTTGGCCCCCACGATCAGCAGGCCGCGCGGCTCGGGCTCCGCCACCCCCAGCTGTCGCGCGATCGGACCGGCCGTGAAGCTCTGCAGGACCACCGTCCCGATGATGACCACGAAGGTCAGCGGCACCAGCGCACCGGCGCCCTCGACGCCCTGCGCCTCGAGCTGGAATGCGAACACCCCCGAGACGGCTGCCGCGACGATCCCGCGCGGAGCGATCCAGGCGAGCAGCGCGCGCTCGGGCCAGGTCAGCCCCGAACCCAGGGTGGACCACAGCACCTTCAGCGGCCGGGCGAGGAACTGCATCGCCGCGAACACGCCCAGGGACGCGAGGCCCAGCGCGCGCAGCGCATCGAGGTCCAGACGGGCAGCCAGCAGGATGAACAGGCCGGCGATCAGGAGCAGGCTGAGGTGTTCCTTGAACTCGAGAATCTCGTCGACGGGCACGCCCTTGCGGTTGGCGAGCATCGCGCCCATCACGGTGACCGCGAGCAGCCCCGACTCGTGGGCCAGCGTGTCGGATACGGCCAGTGCCAGGAACACGGCCGCGAGGGTGATCACGTTGTAGAGGTAGACCGGAACCAGGTGCCGGCGCAGGGCCTCGCCCAGCAGCCACGCGAGTGCCGCGCCGACCGCCAGGCCGGACAGCGTCATCTTCGCGAAGATCCACAGGGTCCCGAGCAGCGCGCCGCCCTCGCCGGCCGACACCACGAACTGGAAGACCAGCACCGCGAGGAAGGCGCCGATCGGATCGATGACGATCCCTTCCCAGCGCAGCACGCTTGCCACCCTGACATTCGGTCGGACGGTGCGCAGCATCGGCACGATCACCGTGGGGCCGGTCACGGTCATGATCGCGCCGAACAGCGTGGCGACGCCCCAGGGAAGCCCGGCCAGCAGGTGCGCGGCGGTCGCGGCGACCGCCCAGGTGATCAGCGCCCCGCTGCCCACCATCCGGCGCACGACGCGCTCCAGCCCGGCGATCTCGGAAAGTCTGAGCGTGAGCGCGCCTTCGAACAGGATCAGCCCCACCGCGAGCGACACGAGGGGAAAGAGCAGCTCCCCGAACAACGCGTCCGGGTCCAGCCAGCCCGCGACCGGACCTACCGCGATGCCGGCAAGCAGCAGGAAGACGATGGCCGGCAGGCGGACCCGCCAAAGCGCGCCGATGGCCGCCAGGGCGATGATCGGATGTTCGTTCACGCTCTGCGCGCGTTCGCGCGGCACGGGCGGCGCCCCGGAGGGACGCGCCCGCCGCGAGGCCGATCAGATCAGCTTCGAGGCGTCGACCGCCTTGCCGTCGTTCAGCGCGAGCCAGCCCTTGACGATCCGGTAGATCGCCCACACGCCGACCGCCAGCAGCATCGGAAATCCGATCAGGATGAACATCAGCAGCCAGCTCACGAAGGCGCCGACCAGCGTGTACCAGAAGGTCTTGATCTGCCACTCGAAGTGGCTGGCCACCCAGGTGCCGGCGACGTCGTCGCGCTTCAGGTAGTTGATGATGATCGCCGCGATCGCGGTGATCCCGATGATGCAGGAGATCGCGTAGAGCGCGTAGCAGATCGTGGCGAGCTTCCTCGCCTGCTCGGTTCGAATGTCGTCGGACGGCATCTGTTCCATTCCGTGTCTCCGTGATTGCGAATCGGGCCGGCCGCGGCAGCCGCAGCGGCCCCGGGGATTCAGCTGCGCGGCAAGCGGCCCATCGCGTAGAACTCTTCGTTGGGCATCATGCCCGAGAGGTTGGCCATCCGGTTCGACAGCGCGAAGAACGCGGCGATCGCGCCGATGTCCCAGGCGTCCTCGTCGGAGAATCCGTGCGCGTGGAGCTTCTCGAAGTCGGCCGGCACCAGCGAAGCGGAATCGGTGGCGACCTTCATCGCGAACTCGATCATCGCGGCTTGGCGCGGCGTGAGCTCGGCCTTGCGCCAGTTGGTCGCCAGCTGGTCCGAGATGCGCGGGTTCTTCTCGTAGATGCGCAGGATGGCGCCGTGCGCCACGACGCAGTACAGGCACTGGTTCGCGCCGCTCGTGGCGACCACGATCATTTCCTTCTCGCCCTTGGACAGGCCGTTCTTCGGCAGCATCAGCGCGTCGTGGTAGGCGAAGAAGGCGCGGAATTCCTCGGGCCGGCGCGCAAGCTTGAGAAAGACGTTCGGCACGAAGCCCGCCTTTTCCTGCACCGCCAGGATCTTCTCGCGGATGTCGTCGGGCAGGCCCGTGATCTCGGGCAGCGGATAGCGGTCGGACTTGTCGGTCATGAATCACTCTCCTTTTGAATACGACTGGCCGTAGTCGTCGACTGGTCGACCAGCTGGCTCGCAAACGGACGGCGAAGGCCGAGCCAACGTCTATCCTGACGGCGCTCCGCTGCCACATCTGCAAGAACAAATCCGATCATCATGCTCATAACTCGCATGCTGCTTTGATGCGCCAATACATCATTCGTCAGAGCAAAAATCATCCAACAGCCAATCACATACGCGACCACACCAAATTCACGGCGTTCGCGCAGCGTCGCTGAGCGAAAGACAAGAGTAAGCGCGGCTGCAAATGCGAGGATCCCGATCACGCCGTACTCGGCTGCGACATTCAAGTAAGTGTTATGCGCATGATCGAACACACCTAGATCCCGTGGCAGCGCCCCCGCGTCGGCCAACGACCGCATTTCAGCTCCGAACCGACCCGCACCGACCCCGAACAGCGGATGCGCCAGAAACGCATCTATTGCTATATCCCACAGAGCGAGACGCGTGCCGACTGACGAGTAGCCAACAACTCCGTGACTGAAGGCTATCGTTTCCTCGATAACCGCGGCGAGTCTGCCATACATGGGGGTCCAGATAACCGCGATTGATACAACTAGAACCGCAAGCAGAGACAACGCACCTAAGCCGCGCTGCTTCATGGGAGCTGCCTGCAGAAGGCAGGCCGCGAAGAGCGGCACGGCCAGAAGACCGCCGCGGTATCCGACCATCACAGTCGCCACAAGTCCTGACAGCATTGCCGCGAGGAGTGCAATCCGACCACACGGGAAATCAGCGCGCGACAGCGCCAAGGCGCAGAGAAGCGAAAGCGAAACCGTCACTTGCCCAAACAAGATCGAGTTCACGGTGACGATCTTTGACACAACGTCCGGTGAATACAAGAGCAAGAGTGCGAGAGCAAGGGCGAGCAAGTTAGTAAAAATCGCTGCGTGAGCAAGAATCCAGAGGCCAGCATCCCGTCGTAACGGGAGCGCCGCGATTACGGGGATCGCGAGCAGTGGCCACCAAGACGCCGCGCTAGCCCGCAAGTCGAACGCGACAACCGAGCCGATATTGAGGCCCAGCAAAATCAGCACCGCCAGCCAAAGCACAGCGTACATCCCACCGACTCCGGCATTGCACAGCGGCGCCGTGTAACGCCTCACACCGAGGACGACAATCGAAGAAAGCACGAGGAGCCAGAAAAACACCCCGCTAGTGCTAGTTCGCACGATTGCTGCCGCGAGAGCGCATAAGGCAAGCCCCCCCAGAATGAGCGTCAATCCGACCTGACTCCCCTGCAATGTCGTAAAAGGGCGCCAACGGGACGATCGGTCACTCATAGTTGCCATCGGAATTAGTGGATCGGTACTTGAGCCAGCTGCCCAGCGCATTGAGCCGCGCGATCGTGAATCCGGCGCGGCCGTCGAGAAAGCCGCCGCGCAGCAGGTAGCCGCGCAGGAAGGTCCAGCCGGCGTGCAAGGCGGCGCTGGCGACGCCGCCGCGCCGGCCCTTCGCGCGCAGCTTCGCCGCGCCGAGCCGCGCGTAGCGCACGGTCTTCTCGCGCATGTCCTCCACCGAGTCTACGCTGTCGTGCAGCAGCAGGCCGGCCAGCCGGTCGTGCGGCGGCGGGCAGTCGACCCGCTCGTGTACCAGGTCGTCGGTGAAGCGGGCGTGCTCGCGGCGGAACAGGCGCAGCACGCGATCGTTGCGCCAGTCGCCGTGCCGGATGCGCCGGCCGCAGAAGAAGCTGCCGCGCTCGATCCAGTAGCCAAGCGGCTCGCCTGCGCCGCGCTCCGCGCCCCGCACCACGGCGAGGATGGCCTCGCGCAGCGCCTCGTCGACCTGCTCGTCCGCGTCGATCGACAGCACCCAGTCGCCATGACAGGCATCCAGCGCGCGGTTCTTCTGCGGGCCGAACCCGGGCCAGTCGGGCGTTGCGATCACGGTGGCGCCGAGCCGCCTGGCGATGTCCGGCGTGCCGTCGTCGCTGCCCGAGTCGACGACCACGATCTCGTCGGCGAAATCCACCGAGCGCAGGCAGCGCTCGATCCGGTGCGCCTCGTTCTTGGTGATGACCGCGACCGACAGCGCGGGCCGGCTCAAGGCGCCGCCTCCGCCGCCACCTCGGCGAACAGCCGCTCCATCCGGTCGAGCATCGCCTCGATCGAGCAGCGCTCGAGCGCCGCCTCGCGCGCGCGGCGGCCCAGCCGCTCGCGCAGCGCCGCGTCGCCGAGCACCCGCTCGATCCCAGCGCGCAGCGCGGCCACGTCGCCCGGCGTCACGAACAGCGCGCTCTCGCCATCGGTGGCGATCTCCGGAATCCCGCCCACCGGCGTGGTCACGCAGCACAGGCCCGCGCCCATCGCCTGCGAGAGCGACTGCGGAATGCCCTCGTGCAGCGTGGGCAGCACGAAGGCGTCGAGCGCCTGCAGCCAGGGCAGCACGTCGGCCTGGCTGCCGGCGAACAGGACGCGACCGGGCGGCAAGGCCGAATCGGCCTGCTTCTCGAGCGCCGCGCGCTGCGCGCCGTCGCCGATCACCAGCACGCGCACCGGCATCGACAGGCCGGCCACCGCGTCGATCAACAGGTGATGGCCCTTGGCCCGCCTGAGCGAGGCCACGATTCCGATCACCGGCAGGTCGTCTTCCGGCAAGCCGAGCGCCTGCCGGGCCCGGGCGCGATCGCCGGGACGGAAATGACCGAGGTCGATGCCGGTGGGCACCGACACGATGCGACGGCCGTCGAAGCCCTGGTCGCGAACCAGCATCTGGCGGATCGCCTCGCTGCCGGTCACGACGCGCGCGGCCGCCCGGGTGTAGAGCCAGCGGCTCGCCGGGCCGCGCGGCAGCGATGCCGAGGCGTGGTGGATGCGCACGATCGGCGGCGCGCGGCGCAGGCTCGCGCGGGCCAGCGCCATCAGCCAGTTGTCGACCGGGCCATGCGCGACCAGCACGTCGAAGCCGCCGTCGGCGACCAGGCGGCGCGCCGCGCGCAGCGCCGCGAGGCGCGCGGCGACGCCGTCGCGACCCAGGCCGGGACCGGCCGGCAGTTGCAGCACCGGCACGCCGTAGCCGGCGGCGCGCGCGCCGGCAGGCGCGCCCGGCGGACAGGCGATCGCCACTTCGTGCCCGCGCGCGATCAGGCCCGCGGCCTCGGTGATCATCCGGATCTGCGCACCGCCCCAATCGGTCGCCGAAGAGGTGTGCAGGATCTTCATGGCCGCCCCGTCAGCCCGCGGCCGCGGCCGACGCCGCGTACTGGGCGCGGTGCAGGCCGGCATAGGCGCCGCCCAGCGCCAGCAGCGCCTCGTGCCGTCCCTGCTCGACGACGCGCCCGCCCTCGAGCACGACGATGCGATCGGCCCGCTCGATCGTCGACAGGCGATGCGCGATGACCAGCGTGGTGCGGCCGGACATGCCCTGCTCGAGCGCCTCCTGCACCTCGCGCTCGGTGCCGGTGTCGAGCGCGGACGTGGCCTCGTCGAGGAGCAGGATCGGGGCATCCTTGAGCAGGGCACGGGCGATCGCGAGCCGCTGGCGCTGCCCGCCCGAGAGCTTCGCGCCGCGCTCGCCGATCACCGTGTCGAGCCCCTGCGGCAGGCCATCGACGAAGGACTCGAGCGCCGCCTTGCGCAGCGCCTGCCGAATCGCGGACTCCGCGACCGGGCCGCGCACGCCGAAGGCCACGTTCGCGCGCACCGTGTCGTTGAACAGCACGATGTCCTGGCTCACCAGCGCGAGCTGGTCGCGCAGGCTCTCCAGGGTGAGCGCCTCGATCGGCACGCCGTCGATCAGGATCCGGCCCTGCGTGGGCGAGTAGAAGCGAGGCAGCAGGTTGGCCAGCGTGGTCTTGCCGCCGCCCGACCCGCCCACGAAGGCCACCATCTCCCCCGCGCCGATGGCCAGGTCGATGCCCGACAGCGCATCGCGCGCAGCGCCGGGGTAGCGAAAGGACACGTTCTCGAAGACGACCTCGCCGCGGGCGCGCCCGATCGTGCGCGTGCCGGCGTCGGGCTCGGCATTGCGGTCGAGCAGCGCGAACACGTTCTCGGCCGCCGCCAGTCCGCGCTGCAGCGGCCCGTTCAGGTCGGCCAGGTGCTTGAGCGGCCCGAGCAGCATCAGCATGGCGGTCACGAAGGACACGAAGCCGCCGACCGTGGTCTGATTGTCCATCGACTGCACCAGCGCGATCGACACCACGGCCGCCACCGCGATCGCCGCCGCCAGCTGGCTGATCGGCGCCATCGCGCCGCTGGCGATCGCCTCGCGCATCGCGAATCCGCGCAGCCGCTCCACCGTCCGGTCGAACAGCGACTTCTCGCGCTCGTAGGCGCCGAAGATCTTGATGACCTTGTAGCCGTGCACCGCCTCCTCGACCACCCGGGTCAGCTCGCCGGTGTGCTCCAGGCTCTTGCGACCGAGGTTGCGCAGCCGCTTGCTGAACACGCGAACCAGCACGGCCATCACCGGGATCAGCGCGAAGGCCACCAGCGTGAGCTGCCAGTTCAGGTACAGCAGCCAGGCCAGCAGGCCGATCACGATCAGCGAGTCGCGCACCAGCGTGGACAGCACGCTGGAGGTGGCCGCCATCAGGTTGTTGACCTCGAAGACGATCCGCGAGATCAGCAGGCCGGCCGCCTCGCGCTCGAACTCCGAGGCCGGCAGCTTCAGCGCATGGCCGAACATCTCCTTGCGCACCGAGGCCAGCACGTTGTTGGCCACCCAGGCCAGGCCGTAGTGCCCGGCGAAGGTGCCGATGCCGCGCACCACGAAGATCAGGATGATCACCGCGGGCACCATCCACAGCGGCACGCCGCTGCGCTCGACGAAACCTTCGTCGAGCAGCGGTTTCATCAATGCCGGGAAGAACGGCTCGGTCAGCGCGGCGACGACCATCCCGAGGATCGCCAGGACGAAGCCCTTGCGGTAAGGGACCGTGTAACCGAGCAGCCGACGATAGATCGCGAGGCTCTTGTTCATCGGCACTCAGTACTCGATCGCCGTGTCGATCGGATGCAGCGCATCGACGATCGCCGCGATCAGGTCGTCGTGAGGTTGCACCCGCCAGCCGCGTCCGAGCTCCACCGCGCAGACTGCCTCGCGGTTGCCGTATTCGACCACCACCGGGACCGCGGGCACGTCCTGGCGCTCGCCGACCGCGAAGGGGCCGATCGCGCCGCGCAGGGCCGCGCCGTCGGCGATGCCGTTGAGCCGGATGCGCAGCCGCCTGCCGAACTCCTGGCGCGCGCCGACGAGGTCGAGCGCGCGCTCGGCCACCACCCGCTGGCCGCCGGTGTAGTCGTCCTTGCTGACCTTGCCGAGCACCACCAGCAGCTCGTCGTCGCGGATGATCCGGCGGTGCGCGTCGTACAGCTCGTTGAAGACCGAGACCTCGACCGCCGCGCTGCCGTCGTCGAGGGTGACGAAGACCATCTTCCCGCGCCGGGTCATCATCGTCCGCTGGGCCGCCACCACGCCGGCGATCCACAGCGGCTGCGGCGCCGGCTGCAGGTCGGCGAGCCGGGTGCGAACGAAGCGCCTGACCTCGTCGCGATAGCCGTTGAACAGGTGGCCGCTCAGGAAGAAGCCGAGCGCGGACTTCTCCTCCTGCAGCCGCTGGCGCTCGGTCCAGGCCGGCGCCGGCAGCCACTCGGGCGCGCTCGGCATGCCGGAGTCCTCGCCGAACAGGCTCACCTGGTCGGCCGCCGCGCCGGCGGCCTCGGCCGCGTCGATCGCGCGGCCCACGTTGACGAGCATCTTCGCGCGGTCGGGGTCGAGCGAATCGAAGGCGCCGGCGCGCACCAGCGCCTCGATCGCGCGGCGATTGACCAGCTTGCGGTCGATGCGCTCGCAGAAATCGAACAGGTTCTCGAAACGCCGCTCCGCGCGCGCGCGCAGGATGTCGACCACCGCCGACTCGCCGGTGCCCTTGACCGCGCCCAGGCCGTAGCGGATGGCCCGGTCCGAGACGGGCTCGAAGCGGAAGGCCGACTCGTTGATGTCGGGCGGAAGCACCTCGACGCCGTTGGCCTTCGCGTCGGCCACGAAGAGCTGCACCTTGTCGGTGTCGTCCATGTCCGACGACAGCGTGGCCGCCATGAACTCGGCCGGATAGTGCGCCTTGAGCCAGGCCGTGTGGTAGGTGACCACCGCGTAGGCGGCCGTGTGCGACTTGTTGAAGCCGTACTCGGCGAACATCGCCATCAGGTCGAACAGCTTGTTGGCCAGGTCGACCGGATAGCCCTTCTTCTCGGCGCCCTCGACGAACAGCCCGCGGTGCTGCGCCATCTCCTCGGGCTTCTTCTTGCCCATGGCCCGGCGCAGCAGGTCGGCGCCGCCCAGCGTGTAGCCGCCGATGATCTGCGCGATCTGCATCACCTGCTCCTGGTACACGATGACGCCGTAGGTCGGCTCCAGGCAGGCTTTCAGGTCGGGATGGAAATAGTCGATCTGCTGCTGGCCCTTCTTGCGAAGGATGAAGTCCTCGACCATGCCCGAGCCGAGCGGCCCGGGGCGGTAGAGCGCGAGCACCGCGATGATGTCCTCGAAGCGGTCGGGCGCGAGCTTCTTGAGCAGCTTCTTCATGCCCTCGCTTTCCAGCTGGAAGATCGCGGTGGTGTTCGCGTCCTTCAGCACCTGGTAGGCCTTCGGGTCGGTGAAGGGCAGCGTGTTCAGGTCCAGGCCCAGCTCGGGGTGGCGCTGGTTGATGTAGCGCACCGCCAGGTCGATGATGGTCAGGTTGCGCAGGCCGAGGAAGTCGAACTTGACCAGGCCCACCGCCTCGACGTCGTCCTTGTCGAACTGGCTGACCACGCCGCCCTCGGCCCCGGGCGGCCGGTACAGCGGACAGAAGTCGGTGAGCCTGCCGGGCGCGATCAGCACGCCGCCCGCGTGCATGCCCACGTTGCGGGTCAGGTCCTCGAGCGGCTCGGCCAGCGCCAGCAGGCCGCGCACCTCGTCTTCCTTCTCCTCGCGTTCCTTGAGCAGCGGCTCGGACTCGCGCGCCTTGGCGAGCGACACCGGCTTGTTCTGCACCACCGGGATCAGCTTGGAGAGCTGGTCGCAGAAGTTGTAGCCCATGTCGAGCACGCGGCCCACGTCGCGGATCACCGCCTTGGAGGCCATCGTGCCGAAGGTCGCGATCTGCGACACCGCCTGCTCGCCGTAGCGGGCGCGAACGTACTCGATGACCTTCCAGCGGTTGTCCTGGCAGAAGTCGATGTCGAAGTCGGGCATCGACACCCGCTCGGGGTTCAGGAAGCGCTCGAACAGCAGCGCGTACGGGATCGGGTCCAGGTCGGTGATGCCCAGCGCGAAGGCCACCAGCGACCCCGCGCCCGAGCCCCGCCCCGGGCCCACCGGCACGCCGTTCTGCTTGGCCCAGTTGATGAAGTCGGCCACGATCAGGAAGTAGCCGGGAAAGCCCATCTGCACGATCGTGTCGCACTCGTATTCGAGCCGCCTGGCGTACTGCTCGCGCTTCGCCTGGAGCACCTCGGGCGGCGTGGTCTCCGGCGGGAAGAGCTTCTTCATCCGCTCGACCAGGCCCTCGTGCGCGAGCTGGCGCAGGTAGTCGTCGAGCGTGACCCCCTCGGGGGTGGGAAACTGCGGCAGCTGCGGCTTGCCGAGCACCATCGGCAGGCTGCAGCGGCGCGCGATCTCCACGCTGTTGGCCAGCGCCGACGGCAGGTCGGCGAAGAGCTCGGACATTTCCTGCTGGCTGCGGAAGTACTGGTCCTCGGTGAACTTGCGCTGGCGTCGCGGGTTGGCGAGGATCTCGCCCTCGGCGATGCACACCCGCGCCTCGTGGGCGCGGAAGTCCTCGCGTTCGATGAACTGCACCGGGTGGGTGGCCACCAGCGGCAGGTCCAGCTCGGCGGCCAACCGGGCGGCGGCGCGGGTCTGCGCCTCGGCCTCGGGCGCGCCGTAACGCTGCACCTCGAGGTAGAAGGCCCCTGGGAAACGCTGCGCCCAGCGCCGCGCGGCGGCCTCGGCGGCCTCGCGGTTGCCGGCCAGAAGCGCCTGCCCGACCTCGCCGGCGTGGGCGCCGGACAGCGCGATCAGGCCTTCGCCCAGCGGGCGGCCGTCTTCGGCTGGCTCGTCGAACCAGTCGGCGCGCAACTCGGCCCGGCCGCGGTACTCGTTCTCCAGCCAGGCCCGGCTCAGCAGCTCGCACAGGCGCAGATAGCCGTCGCGGTTGCGCGCGAGCAGCAGGATGCGCGACGGGCGCTCGCGGTCGGCGTCGTTGGCCACCCAGCAATCGGCGCCGCAGATCGGCTTGACGCCCTTGCCCCGCGCCGCCTTGTAGAACTTGACCCAGCCGAACAGGTTGCCGAGATCGGTGACGGCGACGGCCGGCTGCGCGTCGGCGGCAGCCGCCGAGACCAGCGCGTCGAGGCGCACGATCGAGTCGCTGATCGAGTATTCCGAATGGACGCGAAGATGGACGAAGCGGGGGTCGGTCATCGGTACAATTCTATCCCCATGCCCCGCGAACTCTCCCACCGAAACGCAGCGCTGCTGCTGGCCTTCTGCGCGCTTTGCTGGAGCATCGCGGGAGTCTTCACTCGCCACCTCGAGCGCGCCGACGGCTTCGAGATCACCTTTTGGCGAAGCTTCTTCTGCGCGGTCGCCATGCTGATCATCCTGGCCCGCCAGCGGCGCGGCAATCCGCTCACGCCGGTGATCGCCATGGGCTGGCCGGGCCTCTTCTCGGGCGCCATGTGGTCGGTCATGTTCACCTCCTTCATGCTGGCCATCACCCGCACCAGCGTGGCCAACACGCTGCTGGTGCTCAGCGTGTCCCCGCTGCTGGCGGCCCTGCTGGGCCGGGCGGTGCTGGGCGCCCGGATCTCTCCGATGACCTGGGCCGCGATCGCGCTGGCCGGCTTCGGGATCTGGTGGATGGTGCACGAAGGGGTCTCGGCCGACGGCCTGTCCGGCATGATCATCGCCGCCGCGGTGCCGGTGGCCGCGGCCATCAACATCGTCACGCTGAAGAGACTGCAGGCCGACGTCGACCTGGCCCCCGCCGTGCTGATCGGCGCGCTGCTCTCCTGCCTGTTCACGCTGCCGCTCGCCTGGCCGCTGGACGCCACCGGCAACGACCTGGCCATCCTGGCCCTGCTCGGCGTGGTCCAGCTCGCGATCCCCTGCTTCCTGATGATCCGGGCCACCCGCTCGCTGGCCCCGCACGAGGTCGCGCTGATCGCGCTGCTCGAGGTGGTCTTCGGCCCGATCTGGGCCTGGCTCGGGGCCGGCGAGGCCATGCCCGCCGCAACGATCCAGGGCGGCCTGGTCGTGCTCGCCGCGCTGGTCGGCAATGCCCTGCTCGCCCGCCCCTCGGCGCCTCGCGTCGTGGCCAAGGCTGCTGCGTGAGACCGCTCGCGGAATTCGACGCGCGCGGCATCCACGGGGTGCTGACCGACCTCGACGACACGCTGAGCACCGACGGCCGCCTCGACCCGGAGGCCTTCGCTGCCATGAACCGGCTTCGCGAGGCCGGGCTACGCGTGGTGCCGGTCACCGGCCGATCGGCCGGCTGGTGCGACCACTTCGTGCGGATGTGGCCGGTGGACGCGGTCATCGGCGAAACCGGCGCCTTCTACATGCTGCGCGAGGGCGGCGGCGTGCGCACCGTGTTCACGCCCGACGCCGCCGCGCTGGAAGCCGCCCGCACCCG
>MEEC01000075.1 GCA_001724315.1 Lautropia sp. SCN 70-15
AATGGCGGCAAGAAGGACGTCTGGCTCTCGTCGGCCGACTGGATGGACCGCAACCTGTTTCGCCGGGTCGAAGTCGCATTTCCGATGCGGGACCGCAAGCTGCGCGACCGGGTGATCGAGGAAGCGATCGAAGCCCACCTGCGCGACAACGTCAACGCCTGGCTGATGGATGCCGATGGCCGCTACACCCAGCGCAAGCCCCGCAAGGGAGGCAAGCGGCACCAGGCGCAGATGGAGCTGCTGGCGCGGCTGGCGGGCGGCTGACGGGCCGCGGGTCGCGCCGCGCGTCGCCTGCCTCGGCGCCGCCATCGATCGTTCATCTGGCTGTCATCGTTCCTGAACGGAGCCGTCATCGTCGCCTCCCAGCATCCGTGGGGTTCATCGACCCCATCCACGGAGCAGGAACATGCATTTCGACAACGACGACATCCCGAGCAATCCGTCCTCCAATCCCAGCCTGCAGCAGATCATCGACCGCACGGTCTCGCGCCGAGCGATCCTGAAGTCCGGCCTCGGCATCGCGACCCTGCCCTTCTTCGGCGCGCTGGCCGCCTGCGGCAGCGGCGGCGAGGAAGCCGCGGTCGCCTCGACGGTCGTCGAGCAGGCCAAGCCCCTGCGCAACGCCTTCACGCCGGTTGCGATCTCGAGCGCCGACACGGTGGTCGTGCCCGAGGGTTACGTGGCCGATGTCCTGTACCGCTGGGGCGACCCTCTGACCAACTCGACGGCCCACGGCTGGCGCGGCGACGCCTCGGAAGGCTGGGCCGAGCAGGAGAACCAGGCCGGCGACAACCACGACGGGATGAGCTACTTCCCGCTCGCCGCGAACGCCGACGGCGCCAGCGAATCGGGCCTGCTGGTGATGAACCACGAGTACGTGAACTACGAGTATTTCTACACGCCGGGCAACGATGCGGCCGACTGGCTCGCGCCCTGGACCGCGGACAAGGCGAAGAAGGCGATCGCCGGTCACGGCGTGTCGGTCATCGAGGTCAAGCGCGCGAAGGACGGCACGATGTCCTACGTGCCGGGCTCGCAATACAACCGCCGCATCACCGGCTACACGCCGATGGAGATCACCGGCCCGGCCGCTGGCGCCGAGTCGCTCAAGACTTCGGACGATCCGACCGGCACCCGGGTGCTGGGCACGCTGAACAATTGCGCCAACGGCAAGACGCCCTGGGGCACCTACCTGACCTGCGAAGAGAACTTCAACGGCTACTTCGGCTCGACCGACCCGGCCTACGTCCGCACCGCGCTCGAGCGCCGCTACGGGGTCAACACGTCGAGCAGCTACCGCTGGCACGAAGTCGACGAGCGCTTCGACATCAGCAAGAACCCGAACGAGCCGAACCGCTTCGGCTGGATCGTCGAGATCGATCCGTTCAATCCGGCCAGCACCCCCAAGAAGCGCACCGCGCTCGGCCGCTTCAAGCACGAGAACGCCGAGGTCGTGATTGCCAAGGACGGCCGCGTCGTGGTCTACATGGGCGATGACCAGGCCAACGACTACATCTACAAGTTCGTCTCGGACGGCAAGTACGATCCGCGCAACCAGGCGACCAATCGCGACCTGCTCGATTCGGGCACGCTCTACGTCGCGAAGTTCGACAATGGCGACGCGACCGGTGACTTCAAGGGCGTCGGTGAGTGGGTGCCGATGGTCCACGGCATGGGTCCGCTGACTGCCGCGAATGGTTTCGCCAGCCAGGCCGACGTGCTGGTCAACACCCGCGGCGCGGCCGACCTGCTCGGCGCGACCAAGATGGACCGCCCCGAGTGGATCGCCGCCAACCCGAAGACGGCCGGTGAGGTGTTCTGCGCGCTGACCAACAACAGCGGCCGCACGGTCACCGACGACGCCAACCCGCGCGTGGCCAACCGCTACGGCCAGATCGTGCGCTGGAACGAGGCGGGCGGCGACGCCACCGCGCTCAGCTTCGACTGGGACCTGTTCCTGGTCGCCGGCAACCCGATCGCCTACTCGGACCGTCAGGACCTGCGTTCGGGCTCGGCCGTGATCACCGCCGAGAACACCTTCAACAGTCCGGACGGCATCGCGTTCGACCACGACGGCCGACTCTGGATCCAGACCGACGGCAACTTCTCGAACGTCAATGACTACCAGGGCCAGGGCAACAACCAGATGCTGGTTGCGGACTTGAAGACCGGTGAGCTGCAGCGCTTCCTCGTGGGCCCGAGCGGCTGCGAGGTGACCGGCCTGGCCTTCACGCCCGACATGCGGACGATGTTCGTGAACATCCAGCACCCGGGCGAGATCGGCAGTCACCCGAACCGTCCGAAGAAGGCGGACGGCTCGACCTACGGCGACAACGACATCGCGCGCGACCCGCTCGCGTTCTCGAAGTGGCCCGAGGCTTCGGGCGGCCGGCCGCGCTCGGCAACGGTCGTCGTGCGACGCGCCGACGGTCGCAAGCTCCTCGGCTGAGGCTCGCGTTCGGTGGGCGGCAGGCCTTCGGGCCTCGCCGCCCATTTTCGTTTCCAGGGGCGCCGAGCCGCTCAGCCCTTCGCCCGCAGCCAGTCCTCGACACGCGCGAGCTCGGCGGCGCTCAGCCGCAGGCCCAGCTTGGTCCTGCGCCAGACGACGTCGGCCGCTTCGCGCGCCCACTCCTCGCGCACCAGGTAGCGCAGTTCGGCCTCGTGAAGACCCGGTGCGACTTCCTCGCCCAGGTCGGCCAGGGACTTCGCGTCGCCGATCACCCGGTCGATCCGAGAGCCATAGAGCCGCGCCAGGCGCGCGAGCAGCGGCTGCGGCAACCAGGGCATCGCCCGCGCGCTGGCCTGCACGAAGGACTGGAAATCCCGGTCCGGCAGGCCGGTCTCCGGGATCGTCGCCGACAGGTCGCCGCCGGGCAGCTTCGCGCCGCGCGTCCAGGCCGGCGCGCGGTGACCGAGCGCCGGGGCGATCGTGTCGACCGCCTCTTCGGCGAGCTTGCGGAAGGTGGTGATCTTGCCGCCCCACACGGTGAGCAGCGGGGCCGGCGCGGCTTCGAACTCCAGCAGGTAGTCGCGGGTCACCGCCGACGGGTCGCCGGACTCGTCGTCGAGCAGCGGTCGCACGCCGGAGTAGCTCCAGATCACGTCCGAGGGCGCGATCGGCTTGCGGAAGTAACGGCCGGCGAGCTCGCACAGGTAGGCGATCTCGCCGGCGTCGGCCCGCGCGCGGCCCGGGTCCTCGCGATGCTCGACGTCGGTGGTGCCGATCAGCGTGAAGTCGCGCTCGTAGGGAATCGCGAACACGATTCGCTTGTCCGCGTTCTGGAAGATGTAAGCCATGTCGTGGTCGAACAGCTTCGGAACCACGATGTGGCTGCCCTTCACCAGGCGCAGCGAGCGCTTGCCGGCGCGCCGCAGGCCACCCTGCAGGAACTGCATCGCCCAGGGGCCGGCCGCGTTGACCAGCGCCCGCGCGTGAACCGTGCGCACGCCGGGCGCGCCCGCGCTGCGGCCCTCGCCGTCGGTGGCGCCCGCGCGCCCCGTGTCGCGCAGATGCACCCGCCAGCCGCCTTCGGCCGGCTCGGCACCGGTCACTCGCGTGCGGGTCAGCACGGCCGCGCCCCGGTCGGCGGCATCGCGTGCGGCGAGCACCACCAGCCGCGCGTCGTCGACCCAGCCGTCGGAATAGACGAAGGCCCTCGAGAACTCCGGCTTGAGCGGCTCGCCGGCCGGATGCCCGGCGAGCCGGACCGCCTCCGACCCTGGCAGCACCTCCCGGCGCGCCAGGTGGTCGTAGAGCCAGACGCCCATCCGGATCATCCAGGCCGGCCGCATCGAGGGGTCGTGGGGCATCACGAAGCGCAGCGGCCACATGATGTGCGGCGCCGAGCGCAGCAGCACCTCGCGCTCGATCAGCGCCTTGCGCACCAGGCCGAACTCGTAGTGCTCCAGGTAGCGCAAGCCGCCGTGGATCAGCTTGGTCGACGCCGACGAGGTGTGCGCGGCCAGGTCGTCCTGTTCGGCCAGCACCACCGACAGGCCGCGGCCCGCGGCGTCTCGCGCGATGCCGGCGCCGTTGATGCCGCCGCCCACGACCAGCAGGTCGCAGCGCTCGGGAAGGCCGCCAAGGGATCCGGCGGAGGCAAGGGGCAGGTCGGGCATCGTCTGCGGCGGTCCTTCGGCCGGTTGGTCGGTCGGTCTGTCGTCAGGTGGATCTTTCGCTTGCGTCGCCGATTCTAGGCCGAACCGAATTAAGATCGCGCGAACGAGAACGCACGAGACACGAATGAAGTACCTGCTCGCCCTGGACCAGGGCACCTCGAGTTCGCGCAGCATCGTCTTCGACGCCGCCGGCCGCATCGTCGCGCAGGCGCAGCGCGAGTTCCGCCAGCACTACCCCCGGCCCGGCTGGGTCGAGCACGACCCGCTCGAGATCTGGAGCACCCAGCTCGAGACCGCGCGCGAGGCGCTGGCCGCGGCCAAGCTGCAGGCGAAGGACATCGCCGCGATGGGCATCACCAACCAGCGCGAGACCACCGTGGTCTGGGAGCGCGCCACCGGCCGCCCGATCCACCCGGCGATCGTGTGGCAGGACCGCCGCGGCGAGCCGCTGTGCGAGGCGCTCAGGCAGGCGGGGCTGGCGCCGACGATCGCGCAGCGCACCGGGCTCATCGTCGATTCGTATTTCTCCGGCACCAAGATCCAGTGGATCCTCGAAAACGTGCCGGGCGCGCGCGACGCGGCCGGGCGCGGCGAGCTGGCCTTCGGCACGATCGACAGCTGGCTGGTCTGGCAGCTCACCGGCGGGCGCATGCACGTCACCGACGTGAGCAATGCCTCGCGCACCATGCTCTTCGACATCCGCCGCGGCGCATGGGACGACGAGCTGCTCGCCGCGATGCGGGTGCCGCGCGAGATGCTGCCCAGGGTGCTGCCGTCGAGCCACGCCTTCGGGGAAACCGAGCCGGCGCTGCTCGGCGCCGCGATCCCGATCGGCGGGGTGGCCGGCGACCAGCAGGCCGCGCTGTTCGGCCAGGCCTGCTTCGATGCCGGCATGGCCAAGAACACCTACGGCACCGGCTGCTTCATGCTGATGCACACCGGCGAGCGCTTCGAGGCCTCGCGCAACGGGTTGGTGGCCACGGCTGCGGCGCAGCCCACCGCGGTGAAGCAGTACGCGCTCGAGGGCAGCGTGTTCATCGGCGGCGCGGTCGTGCAGTGGCTGCGCGACGGCCTGCGCGCGATCGAGAGCTCGTCCGACGTCGAGGCGCTGGCCGCCTCGGTGCCGGACTCGGGGGGCGTGGTTTTCGTGCCCGCCTTCACCGGGCTGGGCGCGCCCTATTGGCGGCCCGATGCCAAGGGCGCGATCACCGGGCTGTCGCGCGGCAGCACCATCGCCCACGTCGCGCGGGCGGCGCTCGAGTCCATCGCCTTCCAGAGCGCCGCGCTGCTGCAGGCGATGCAGCGCGACAGCGGCGCGCCGATCACCGAGCTGCGCGTGGACGGCGGCGCCTGCGTCAACAACCTGCTGATGCAGTTCCAGGCCGACCTGCTGGGCATTCCGGTGGTGCGGCCGCAGGTGGTGGAGACCACCGCGCTCGGCGCGGCCTACCTGGCCGGGCTGTCGGCCGGGGTCTGGAGCGGGCTGGCCGAGCTGTCCAGCCACTGGCGGGCCGAGCGGCGCTTCGTGCCCACGATGGACCGCGACCGGGCGGCCGGGCTGATGCAGGCCTGGGAGCACGCGGTGCGACAGGCCACGGCCGCCTGAAGCGCTCGGGCCGCACGGCCGCGAGCCAAGGCCGCCCGGCCGAGCGAGGATAATGCGGGAACAATCACAACGAACCCGCAGAGGAAACTGATGAGCCCCGACATCGTCACCCTGAACGCCGACGAGATCCTTCCCGACGACGGCTGCGCCGGCACCCTGGTCGGCCGCGCCTGGCTGCCCGCCGATGCCGCTGCCGGACGGTCGCGGGCGGTCGCCGGCCCCGCGGTTGTCGCGATCCGCGCCGACGGCGTCTACGACCTGAGCGAGGCGGTGGCCACGATGGCCGGCCTGCTCGAGCGCGAGGAGCCGGCCGCGATCGTCAAGGCGGTCAAGGGCCGCCGCGTCGGCGGCCTGGACGAGATCCTCGCCAACACCGCGAAGGCCGAGCCCGACGACGCCTCGCCGCGGCTGCTCGCGCCCTGCGACCTGCAGGTGATCAAGGCCGCCGGCGTGACCTTCGTGGACAGCATGCTCGAGCGCGTGATCGAGGAGCAGGCCCGGGGCGACGCGGCCCGCGCCGAGGCGGTGCGCGCGCGTGTGCGCGCGGTGATCGGCGACAACCTGTCGGCCGTGCGACCGGGCTCGGAGCCGGCGGCGAAGCTCAAGGCGGTGCTGATCGAGCAGGGCATGTGGTCGCAGTACCTGGAGGTGGGCATCGGCCCCGACGCCGAGGTCTTCACCAAGGCGCCCGTGCTGTCGGCGGTGGGCACCGGCGCCGAGATCGGCATCCACCCGAAGTCGGAGTGGAACAACCCCGAGCCAGAGGTGGTGCTGGCGGTGAACAGCGGCGGCCGGATCGTGGGCGCCACGCTGGGCAACGACGTGAACCTGCGCGATTTCGAGGGCCGCAGCGCGCTGCTGCTGGGCAAGGCCAAGGACAACAACGCCTCGTGCGCGATCGGGCCCTTCCTGCGCCTCTTCGACGAGACCTTCTCGCTCGACGACGTACGCGCCCAGGACCTGGACCTGCGCGTGGAAGGCACCGACGGCTTCGTGATGCGCGGGGCCAGCACGATGAAGCGCATCAGCCGCGACCCGGCGGATCTGGCCGCGCAGACCCTGAACGCGAACCACCAGTACCCGGACGGCTTCATGCTGTTCCTGGGCACGCTGTTCGCGCCCACCGAGGACCGCGACGCGCCCGGCGCCGGCTTCACCCACCACGTGGGCGACGTGGTCACCATCCGCAGCGCGCAGCTGGGCGCGCTGCGCAACCGGGTCACGACCTCGGACCGGGCGAAGCCCTGGGAGTTCGGGCTTCGCGCGCTGTTCGGGAACCTGGCGGCGCGGGGGCTGCTGGGCTAGTTCAACGCTCCAGCAGCACCGACCCGCTCACGCTGACGCTGACCGTGGTCTTCCCCTCGGCGATCGGCATCGGCGCGGCCTCGGCCATGGCGGCGCGCGCCATCATCGCCTTGGGCACCGGCTCGGGGAACCCGGGGCCGGAGTCGCTGACCGACACGGCGCGCACCGCAAAGCCCTTGTAGCCCAGCGCCTGCGAGGCGGCCTGCGCCTTGGCGCGGAAGGCCGCGACCGCGTCGGCGATCAGCTCGCGCTCGACCGCGGTGCGGGCCTCGCGGCTCAGGAAGTAGGCGACCGACTCCACGTTGAGCGTGCCGGCCAGCTCGCCGACCAGCTTGTTGAAGTCCGCGGACGGCGCGGCGGTGAGCCGGATCGCGCCGCGCGCGCGCCAGGCGACGATCCGCGAATCCTTCCAGACCGGATCGGTGCGGTAACCGGCGCTCTGCACCTCGAGGTCCTTGCGCTCCTTCAGGCGCTGCAGCACCGGGTCGAGCTGCTCGTTGACGCGAGTTTGCGCGGGGCCCGGCTCGGGCGCCTCGTGGCTCGCATAAAGGGTCACCGACACCCGGTCCTGGGCTACCTCGCGCCAGGCGTCCGCCGACAGCGTCAGATGCGGGAATTCGGGCATGGACGGCTGGGCCTGCGCGGGCGTGACGACGCCGGAGGCCGACGGCCCGGTCTGCGCCGCGGCAGCGCCGCTCCACGACAGGCCGGCAAAAGGGACCGCCAGGCCGAGCGCCCAGAGCAGGGCGATCGCGGCGCAAAGAGCCGGCGCGCGGACCGCGGTCCGGTCCGGGGAAGCGTGGGTCATCGTAGGCTCCTTTCTTCGTCGACGAGCAAGCATAGCCTCAGGCAGGCATGACCAGCACGTCGCATGCGGCATCGGACAGCACGTGCCGCGTGACGCTGCCGATGAAGAAGGCTTCGGCCGCGGACTTGCCGTGCCGTCCCATCACGATCAGGTCGGCGTCGATCTCCTCCGCGGTCTCCAGGACGCTCCGCGCCGCGGAGCCCTGCACCACCTGGGGTCGGAAGCGCGATCCCGCCTCGCCGAGATCGGCCGCGAGCTCGAGCACGCGCTTCAAGGCCTGCGCGCGAGCCTGGGCCCGGAAGCGGTAGACCTCGTCGTCGGATACCCCTGCCAGCCAGAGCTTGCCCTCGAAGGGCAGCTCGAAGACGTGAAGCGCGGTCAGCTCGGCGTCGGGCGCGATCGCGGCCGCCGCGCGCATCGCGCCGGCCGAATGACCGGTGAAGTCGATCGGCACCAGCACGCGGCGATAGGGTGGCTCGGGCGCGGCGCGGCTCACCAGCACGGGCCGGGAGGCCTTGCGCAGCAGGCGTTCCGCGGTGCTGCCGATGACCATGTCGCGCAGCGGGTTCTGGCCGTGGGCGCCGAGCACCAGGAGGTCGGCCGATTCGGTCGCGGCCAGGATCTCGTCGTCGGGATCGCCGTTGCCCAGGCGCGTGGTCACCGCCACGCCGCCGACGGCTTCGCGCAGACGCATGGCCTCGGCCTCGAGCATGCGGCGCGCGTCCTCGGTGAGCCGGAGCTCGGCGTCGGCCGATCCCGGGAAGAGCGCCATCAGCGTGCGCAGCGCAGGCTCGCTGAGCACGTGCAGCAGATGCAGCTCGGCGCGCTGCGCTGCCGCGACCGTGGCGGCGCGGCGCGCCGCGATGCCGGCGTGCTCCGAGAAGTCGGTCGCGCAGAGCAGTCGCCGGAAGCTGTCCACGGGCGCGCTCCGTTCCGGGCTCAGGAGCCGCGGGTCAGCGTCACGCCGCCGTCGACCACCACGACCTCGCCGACCACGTAGTCGCCGGCGCGAGAGGCCAGGTAGATGGCCGCGCCGGCCATGTCCTCGTCCTCGCCGACGCGACGGACGGGCACGCGGCGCGCGACCTCGTCGGCATGGTCCCGGGCCTCGCGGTTCATCTCGGAGCGGAAGGGACCCGGGGCGATGGCCGACATCACGATGTTGTCCTGCGCCAGCCGCAGCGACATGCGCTTGGTCAGGTGGATCAGCCCGGCCTTGCTGGCCGCGTAGGAGTAGGTCTCCCAGGGGTTCACCGAGATGCCGTCGATCGACGCGATGTTGATCACCTTGGCCGGGCGGGTCTTCGCCGCGGCGCGCAGTTGCGGGGACAGCGCCTGCGTGAGGAAGAAGGGCGACTTCATGTTCAGGTCGACCACCTTGTCCCAGCCGCTCTCGGGGAACTCGTCGAAGGGCGCGCCCCAGGCGGCGCCCGCGTTGTTCACCAGGATGTCGAGCTGCGGCTCGCGCTTCGCGATCTCGGCGGCCAGCGCCTTCGCGCCCTCGACGGTGGACACGTCGGCCGGGATCGACACGCAGTCGCCGAGCTTGCCGAGCTCGGCCGCGGTGGCATCGCAGGCGTCGGCCTTGCGCGAGGAGATGTAGACGCGCCTGGCGCCGGCAGCCAGGAAGCCGGTGGCGATCATCTTGCCGATGCCGCGCGAGCCGCCGGTGACCAGCGCCACCCGGCCGGCGAGGGAGAAGAGTTCGGTGGTGTTCATCGGTGTCTCCATTGCGTTCGAGAATGCCTGTCGTAGTTTGCCGCGCCATTCTCGCGATGCCACGCCCTACCGTCAAAACGCCACGAAATCCCGCGCCGACAGGATTCGCCCTTGCATGGCGACATCCTGAAGCAACGGCTTGTCACCAGTGACCAGAAGCAGCCTGGGGTCAGCGCCAAGGAGATCCCACAGAAGCTGATCGCCCGGGTCGGGGGCAGGCGGAGAGGCCACGGGTGCAAGCACGATTGCATTCTGAGCGATGTCGGTCAGGATGATCTCCACCTCGGCGACCGTCAGCGCATGCAGCTTGCGGATGGCGGGCCGCAGGAGCACGGTTCGATACTCTGCGAGCAGCGCCTCCGACACCACGAATGGAAAAGAGCCGGCAAGCATGCCGTCGAGAACCCGCGCCACGGGCGACGCGTCGTTTCCGGTCAGCAGTCCGGCCACGACGACGTTCGTGTCGACGATGACTGGCTGGCCGCTCACCGTTTCCCGCGTACTGCCCGAACCGATTCGTCTGCCACGGCTGCCGCCAGGTTCTCGTCGAGATTGCTGCGCCCTCGCGCGCGTCGCACGAGTTCGCGCGCATCCTCGCGCGACTTGATGCCGTAGAACTCCAGGCTTTCGTCGATCAATTGTCCGATGGTCTTGTCGCGCTTTACGGACGCCTCCTTGAGCGCCCGGTATCGCGCCTCGGACAGGGTGATGGTAAGTCGGCTCATGTCGGCCTCGCACTGGTGCATAAGCACCAATATGCTAGCAGACGGTGCTGGTGTCGGCTGCCGGCACGCCACGCAGGTCCTTGCCCACCGATGTCTTGAACCGGAGTTCAAAGCGTGCCATCGGCCTCGAGCTTCTTCAGGAAGGCTTCGTTGGTGATCGTGGGCTCGGCGGCCCTGAGCTCGACAGCTGCCAGGTCCTCCTGGTCTTCGCGAAGCGATTCGCGAACGGCTTCGTTGACCAGCTCGGATATCGAGCGGCAGGAGCTGGCCGCCTTCAGCCGGACGGCGTGATGGAGCTCGGAGTCGAGGTAGATCGTGGCTCGCGTGGTCGAGGTTTTCACATCGAACTGCTCGTCAGACGTTGATCAC
The DNA here is from genome assembly GCA_001724315.1 of Lautropia sp. SCN 70-15. GTDB lineage: Bacteria > Pseudomonadota > Gammaproteobacteria > Burkholderiales > Burkholderiaceae_E > Zeimonas. The sequence continues at coordinate 10,652 of MEEC01000075.1, forward strand.
ACGTTTAAACGTTGATCGGTCTGCAAAAGGCCGTGAATGCTAGGTTTCCCCGATGGCCACCCCAAACTGCTCCACTTATGGCCGGTCAAACTGCTCCAGACAGGACGGTCGGATGGTGACTATACGGGCGTGGCGGTGATGCGTG
>MEEC01000076.1 GCA_001724315.1 Lautropia sp. SCN 70-15
CGGGTGCACGCGATCCGAGACCACGCGATCAAACAGGAGAACGAGCACTTGGGTTTGCCTGACAAACCTCAGGCGGGTGATGACAAGGTGCAGAAGTTCGGCGAGTGGCTGTGGAAGCAACGCTCGCGCGAAGGCAAGACGATGCTCGATCTGCTGAACTACGTTGTGTGGGGAAGTGGCCATGTGGCAGAGCGCATTTGGAATGCCATTCGCAGTGACGACTGGGCAATCCCTCATATCGGTCTGAGCAGTCTTGGCGAGATCGTCGGCTGGGCCAGGCCTGACGAGTATCCGCCGAGGAACATGCGTACGAGTAAGGGACTGCGAGCGCTTGGGTACAACGTCAAGATTGGGATGTGATGCCCCTGCAGCCAGCAGGCCCAAGACCGTAGATCGACCGACACCGTAAGAGCAGGTCCAGATCGAAGAACCAGAGGGGACGAGGTGATCATCGATGGGAAAGTTGATCGAAGGTGACGACGGGATGCCGGCTGAGGAGGTGGGCAGCTGGGCCAAAGAGAAGCATGACTACCTTTGCCGGTACATCGACATCTCCCGCGCAACCCGAGCAAAGTACATCGGTGATCGAAAAGGGGGCGCCACGTTCATCGACCTCTTCTGCGGACCAGGCAGGTGCCAAGTCCGGGAGACTGGGGATTGGATTGACGGTGGCGTTGTTGCTGCGTGGAAGAAAAGCTGTGAAGGCGGAGCACCCTTCACGCAGATCTACATTGCCGACCTCGATGCACAACGGCGGCGGGCGGCCGCCGAACGACTGCGGCAGTTGAATGCACCAGTCATTGAAATTGATGGTGCTGCAGCACAGGCCGTGAAAGAGATCGTCACCCGGGTGAATCCCTACGGCCTGAATTTTGCCTTCCTTGATCCGTTTGACCTGGCCAACCTGAGCTTCGACATCATCGTCGCGTTGGCCAGCCTGAAGCGAATCGACATGCTGATTCACGTCAGTCAAATGGACTTGCAGCGGAATGCGGTTTCCTACGCGATTGCCGATGAATCTGCCTTCGATTCCTTCGCGCCGGGATGGCGGGACAAGGTAGCCCGCGACCAATCGCAGCACGCGTTGCGGCAACAGGTCCTCCAGTATTGGCGAGGAAAGGTCGCAGACCTCGGGGTGTGGCCATCCACCGAGATGAGGCTGCTCAAGGGCGGGAAGAATCAGCCTCTATATTGGCTGTTGCTAGCAGCGAAACACGAGCTCGCACACAAGTTCTGGGCAACCGCGTCCAATGTGGAAGGCCAGGGTAAGTTCGACTTCTATTGATCCGGCCTCAATGAACTTGACTCAAGCCGCATAGCGTACCGTGGCGTGCTCGAAGTACTTGCGGATGCGCTCGGGCTGGCGTTGCACGCTGCGAAGGTGCTTGGCTGTGGCTTTGGCCAGTTGCAGCTTCGTTCGCGCCGGTGCCAGCTTCGTGACCGCCTGCTTGATATCCGCATTGGCCATCTCATCCGGGTTCAACTCCGGGCTATAGCTCGGTAGGTAGAACACCTCGATTGCATCGGCATGCTCGGCCAGCCAGGCCTTGACCGGTTTGGCATGATGCACCCGCAGGTTGTCCAGGATCAGGAACACCTTCTTGGTCTGTCCCTTGATCAGCCGGCGCAGGAAGTCGATCAGGATTGTGGTGTTGAGCGCCCCGTCAAAGATGCGCCAGCGCATCTGGGCGATGTCCCGCGGATTGTTGAACGGGTGAGCTAAGGTGGCGGCTCCTTTGACCCGCATGTGACCATGCGGGTTGCCTAGCAAGCAACCAAAGGAGCCACCGACATGAAGTCTCGCACGAAGCCCGCGCTGCGGGTTGTTCCGGCTGCGCAGGTGCAGCTGACGTTGCCGATCCAGGGCGTGCTGCAGGACGTGAAGCACGCGTTCTATGGGCTGTGCATCAACGCCGGCAAGCAGGTGCTGGCAGCCATGATGGAGGCCGACAGGATCGCACTGTGCGGCCCCAAGGGCGTGCCCGATGCCGATCGCCGCGCGGTACGTGGCGGCAGCACGCGCAGCGCCGTTGTTCTCGGCGGGCAGCGCATCGGCATCAAGCGGCCACGTGCACGCGGCGTCGATGCGGGCGAGCTGGAGCTGCCCAGCTTCGCCTGGGCCGCCGGCACCGACCCGCTGGACACCGCGACGATGGCCGCCATTGCTGCGGGCGTGTCCATGCGCCGCTACGCCAGCACGCTGGAGGAATTGCCGCCGCCCGAGCAAGCGCTGTCGGTGTCCAAGAGCGCGACCTCGCGGCGCTTCGTGGCGCTGAGCGAAGAGCAACTGCTGCAGTGGCTGTCGCGCTCGCTGGGCAAGCTGGACCTGCCGGTCGTGATGGTCGACGGCATCCACTTCCGAGACCGCGTCATCCTGCTGGCGCTGGGCATTGATGCCCAGGGGAACAAGCACGTGCTGGGGCTGCGCGAAGGCTCCACCGAGAGCACGCGGGTCGTGCGCTCGCTGCTGAGCGATCTGATCGAGCGCGGTCTCGATGCCGACCGCGCACGGCTGTGGGTGATCGATGGTGGCAAGGCGCTGCGCAAGGCGATCGTCGAGACCTTCGGGGCCACGGCGCTGATCCAGCGCTGCCAGGAGCACAAGCGGCGCAACGTCATCGAGCACCTGCCCGAAGAGCTGCACGCCAGCGTGGGCCGCGCGATGCGCGACGCCTGGGACAGCGCCAACGCCGAGCTGGTCAAGAAGCAGCTGCAGCGCCTGGCTACGTCGCTGCAGTCCAAGCATCCCGGCGCTGCGGCCAGTCTGCGCGAGGGACTCGAGGAGACGCTCACCGTGCAGGCTCTGGGCATCACGGGCGCGCTGTACCGCACGCTGCGCACCACCAACCCGATCGAGAACCTCAACGGCTCGATCGCGCACTACACGCGCAACGTCAAGCGATGGCGGGACGGACAGATGACGTTGCGCTGGGTCGCCAGCGCACTCAGCGACGCCAAGGATCGCTTCCGCAAGCTGCGCGGGCACCGCGACATGAAGCACTTGATCGCCGCGTTGGACAAGCGCATCGCCGCCACGCAGCCCGCCGAACTCAAAGCCGCGTAGCATCACGAATGAGGAGCCGTCACACGGTCTCGTTCAACAGCGAACGGGACATCGCCGTATTCTGGGCCGGCGATTGAAAAAAATGTCAGATTAGTGGTAACTATGCCACGTAGTGGGAACTTGACTCTGATCACGGACGGAGCTCGTTTGGGAGATGTTCTTGCGAATCTGGTTAGTAATGCATTGAAGTTCACTTCAGGGGACGGCCGTGGATGGGTCGCCGTTCACTCGGCTCGATTTGGATCACGAGTTCGTGTGACCGTGCGAGATAACGGCATTGGGATCGCTAAGAAGTTCCATCGTCGTATATTTGACGAGTACTTCCAGATCGATAACGCGGAGCGTGATCGCGATCGTGGCTATGGTCTCGGCCTTTCAATTGTTCGGGACACAATTGAAAGGCTTCCGGGGCATGCCATAGTTCTAAGATCCGCGTTGGGGCAAGGGACGCGATTTGATGTGTGGGTGCCACTCGCCCCGACGAACCTTGAGCCTGCTGGTGAATTTGTTGGGGACGGCAGGTCTGGACTAGCGCGTGAATGCGAGGGACACTTAGAAGGACGCTCCGACGAAGTGGAGGAAAGGAGAACCCAGGAGCTTCGGGGCGTGTACGTTCTGCTCGTGGATGACGATCCGTTGGTAAGGTCCGCACTTGTCGAAACGCTACAAGGATGGGGGATGCTCGTTGAAGCGGCAGCTTCCCCTGAAGCTGCGCTGGAGTGCGTGAGACGCGCAGAGCGTTTGTTTGATCTAGTGGTGTCCGACTTTGGGTTTGACTCCTCGCTGGATGGATTAGATTTGATTCGAGAGGTTCGCGGAGAACAAGGGCAAGTGACCCCGGCGATAATCTTCTCTGGACAGATTTCATCCATTGACGAACAGAGGCTTCGCGAGCTTCATGTACGCGCTGTGTCGAAGCCGATACGTGTAGAGAGATTGCGAGCGGAGTTGGACGCTTGCCTCACTTCAGCGTGACACGTTCGTTCGGTCTTGAAGGCCGAACTCGAAACCTGCATCGCGCCTCTTCATCCCACGAGATAAGCCGCTGAGCCGGTCGCGATCAGCGTGCCTGCCTCGTTCTCCAGCGTCATCTGTGTGGACCCGATTCGGCCGCCGAGTCTGGTCACGCGCCCGGTGGCGACGAATTGCTGGCCGATCCCGGGGCGAAGGAAGTCGGTCCGCAGGTCGATCGTGCCGAACCGGCCGAAGCGGGCCATGACCTGCGCCGCTGATTCCTCGCTGTGCTTTTCGGCGATTGCGCACATCAGCGCGAGACCGCCCGTTGCGTCGAGCGCGGACGCGATGACGCCGCCGTGCAGGCGGCCGGTGGGGTAGTGGCCGATCAGCTCGGCCCGCATGTCGAACCGGATCGTGGAGCCGGCGGGGTCGAGCGAGCCGACCTTCATGCCGAGCAGCTGGTTGAAGGCGATCATCCGCTCGAACAACTCGCGGTACGTGTCGTCGAGTCGTGCTTGTTCTTCCGCGGAGCGGGGAGGGCGCTGGATGGTCATCGCTGCTCAGAGGGCATGTCCTTGTCCGTCGCGATCATGGCACAGCCGGTCTACGGGGTCGTGCCGCGTGCGGAACACCGGGCTCGTGCCGCGTTCGGAATATTCGCCCGTTCTCCGGCGTTTGCCCTCCAAGGCCGTCTCCTGCGGCCTGCTCCTCGGGAGGAACGACGATGCTCAGGTTGACAGCTGCCCTCGCGACCACGGCCCTGGTGACGGCGTGCGCCGGTTGGGGAACAATGAGCAACGCGCCCGCAAGGGTCTCGGACGGCGTGCTCGTGGGCGAGAACGGGATGACCCTGTACACCTTCGACCGGGACCAGGCGGGTTCCGGGCGGAGTGTCTGCAACGGGCAATGCGCGGTGAACTGGCCTCCGTTCAAGGCGGCTGGCGGCAAATCCGCGGGCGACTGGACCGTGATCGCCCGCGACGATGGTTCCGCGCAGTGGGCCTACAAGGGCAAACCCCTGTACTTCTGGGTTCGCGACCAGAAGCCGGGGGATCGCACAGGGGAAGGGTTCAACGGTGTCTGGCGTGTCGCTCGCCCATGAAGAGCTGGTTGCGCTGATTCCGCGCTTGCGCCGTTACGCGCGGGTGTTGTGCTCCGACCCGGCGGCCGCCGACGATCTGGTGCAGGACACCCTGGAGCGCGCTTGCGCAAGGCTCTCGCAGTGGCGGCCGGGCTCGGACCTCAGGGCCTGGGCGTTCGCGATCATGCACAACGTGTTCGTGAGCGAGACCCGCCGCCCTCGGCATCGCTTCGAGAGCGCGCTCGACGCGGATCACGAGGCCGCTGCCGATTCGCGCGCATCGAACGGCGATCCCGCCCTCGACTGGGGCGCGACGAGGGATCTGGAACGGGCGCTGCGCTTGCTTCCCGAGGCGCAGTTGCAGGTCCTGCTGCTGGTCGCCTTCGAGGACATGTCCTACGAACAGGTCGCGCAAGCGGTCGGCGTGCCGGTAGGCACGGTGATGTCGCGGCTGTTCAGGGGGCGAGCCCGACTGCGCGAGCTGCTCGAGCCGGCTGCGGTCCGGCCCGCGGCAGCGGCGGCCACGGTGACCGTCTTGAAGTGAGTGGAACTGGTGACGAATCGACCTGACAGGGACGACATTCTGGCGTGGGTGGACGAGCGCGCGAGCGGCGAGCAGTCCAGCCGGGTGGAGAGCTGGCTTGCGCAGGATGCCGAGGCGCGCGACGAGGCGCTCGCCTGGCGCTGCCAGGCCAGGGCGCTCGCCGGGCTTGGAAAGCAGGTCCTCGAGGAACCCGTGCCGCAGTGCCTGCTCGATGCGGCGCGGGGTGCGCCCGCGGCCATGAGCGCAGACGGATACGCGGCCGACGGTCACGCCACCGACGGTCGCAAGTTCGGCGGTCACAAGTTCGGCGGCGCCCGGTTCTGGCTGGCTGCGGCGTCGCTCGCCGCGCTCGCCTGGTCGGCCGGCTGGCTGTCGCATGCGTGGCTCGCGCCGCCCGCTTCCCTGACGGTGGCAAGGGGTCCGGACGCCGGCTTGCCGGCCGACCGAGGCGCGCCGCCCCGGTTCGTTCGCGACGCGGTGGCCGCGCACGCGGTCTTCGTTCCCGAGGTCCGGCATCCGGTCGAGGTGGCCGCGGCCCAGCAGGAGCACCTGGTTCAGTGGCTGTCGAAGCGCCTGGGGGCGCGCCTGACCGTGCCTTCGCTCGATGCCGCCGGCTGGTCGCTGGTGGGCGGGCGCCTGCTCCCGGGAGAGGACGGCGCGCGCGCCCAGTTCATGTACGAGGACGCCACCGGCGCGCGGATCACGCTCTACCTTGCGGACGCCGGTTCGGCGTCGCGCGACACCGCCTTTCGTTTCGAGACCGAGGGCGGGGTCTCGGCCTTCTACTGGGTGGACGGGCGATTCGGCTATGCCCTCGCGGGGCAGCTCGAGCGCGCGGCGATGCTCGGCCTTGCCGAGGAGGTCTACCGGCAGGTGGCGGGCGCGTTGCCCGAAACCAGGACCAACTGAGCGGCCCGTCGTGCGGGCCGCCCGGTCGAGCGGCGCCACTCAGCGATCGAGGGTTCCCGGCAACCAGAGCGAGAGGATCGGGAACGCGCACAGCAGCACGAGCCGCACGACGTCGATCGCGATGAAGGGCATGGTGCCGGCGTAGATCCGCCCGAGCGGCACGTCGCGCGCGATCGAGTTGATGACGAACACGTTCATCCCCACCGGCGGGCAGATCATCCCGAAGGTCACTGCCATCACGATGATGACGCCGAACCAGATCGGATCGAAGCCCAGGTGCATCATCGCCGGGTACACGATCGGCACGGTGAGCAGGATCATCGCCAGCTCGTCCATGACCGCGCCCAGGATCAGGTAGCCGACCATGACCAGCGCCAGGACGCCGTAGGCGCCGATCGGCAGGTTGACCAGCAGGTCCACCGCCTTCTGCGTGAACTGGGTGATGGTCAGGAAGTAGCCGAACAGGTAGGCGCCCACCACGATCAACATGATTGCCGAGGACACGCGCAGCGCGTCGACCAGCGCGGCCCTTATCTGAGGAGCCCGCAGGCGGCCGCGCAGGATCCCGATCAGCAGCGTGCCGGTGGCGCCCATGCCGGCGGCCTCCTGCACGGTGAAGAAGCCGCCGTAGATGCCGCCGAGCACGAAGGCGAACAGCAGGATCACGGCCCACAGATTCCGGAGGGTCGCGAAGCGCTCGCCCCAGCTGTGAAGCGCGCCGCGCGGCATCGACTCCGGGCTGCGCCAGCCGATGATCTGGATCACGATGAAATACCCGAGCACCGCGAGCAGCCCGGGCACCACGCCGGCAGCGAAGAGTTTCGACAAGTCGGTCTCGGTCATGATCCCGTAGAGCACGAAGATCACTGAGGGCGGAATCATGATGCCGATGGTGCCCCCGGCGGCGATCACCCCGGCCGACAGGCCCGGCGCGTAGCCGGCCTTGCGCATCTCGGGCAGCGCCACCTGCGTCATCGTGGCCGCGGTGGCCACCGACGAGCCGTTGATGGCCGAGAAGCCCGCGCAGGCAGCGACCGCCGCCAGGCCCAGCCCGCCGCGCCGATGGCCCAGCCAGGCGAGCCCGGCGTTGAACAGTTCCCGGCTCATGCCCGCGTGCGAGGCGAAGGCGCCCATCAGCACGAACATCGGGATCACGCTCAGGTTGTAGTCGGTGAGCACCGAGAGCGGCACGTTCGACAGCAGGTTCAACGCGGTCTTCGCGCTGGTGAGCGAGGCGAAGCCGGCCACGCCCACGATGCCCATGGCGATGCCGATCGGCACGCGCAGCGCCATCAGCGCGAACATGCCGACGAAGCCGAACAGGGCGACCAGGTCACGATCCATGGCCGGCCTCCGTGCCCGAGGCGGATGCGCGCAGCTCCGACGCGAGGGGTTCCTCGTCTTCGGGCGGCCGGCGCCGGGCCAGCGCAAGCAGGCGCGCCGCGGCCAGGATGGCTGCCACCGTGGCGCCGACTGCGCCCACCGCATAGAACCAGGTCAGCGGCAGCCTGAGGTCGGAGGTCGTCTGCCCGCCGGTGCTGCCGACCTTCACCCAGATCATCCAGGCCATCGGCGCGAGGAAGGCGAGCGCGATCGTCGTGGCGACGACGTCCATCAGCCGCCGGCCGGGCGGGCGCAGGTGCTCCCAGACGATGTCCACGCAGATGTGCGAGCCGCGCCAGGTGGCCAGCGCGATCCCCCAGAACAGCGCGATGCCCTGCAGCTGCTTGGTGCCGTCGAACCAGTCGGGAATCTGGATGCTGAACAGGTCGCGCAGCACCACGTTGCCCGCAGTGAGCAGGGCGATCAGCAGCAGGAACAGCGCGGCCGTGCTCTCGGTCGCCGACAGGAATCGCTTCATTGGAATGCCGGACAGGGACGAGTGGATGCGGCGGAAGGGCGCGGTGTCCGCGCCGCTTCCGCCGGTCAGGCGATCGCCCGGGCGATCACTCGTTCAGCGCGCCTTGCTTCTTGAGCTCCGCGCGCAGGGCCTCGAGCGCGGCCTTGCCGTCGTGGCCCGCCTTGCCGGCCGCCTCGATCCAGCTTGCGTACAGCGGCTGGGCGGCGTCGCGCCAGGCCTTGTGCTGCGCGGGCGTGAGCTTGTGGATCGTGTGGCCGCCCTTGGCTTCGAGCTTCTGCTGGCCCGAGTCCTCGTCGTCGCCCCAGGCGGCGCCGACCTTGCCGGCCCACTCGTTGTTGCAGTGGTCGTCGATGACCTTCTTCTGGGTCGGGCCGAGCTTGTCGTACCAGCCCTTGTTGATCACCCAGTTGAAGGTCGAGGCATACAGGCGCTGGTCGTTGTGGTGCTTGACCACCTTGTCGATGCCGAAGGTGATGATCGAGTGCCAGGGGAAGGTGATCGCGTCGGCCACGCCCTTCTCGAGCGCGTCGCGCGACTCGGGGGCCGAGACCTGCACGTTGGTCGCCCCCAGCAGGGTCATGAAGGCCTGGACCGTGCCGTTGGACGGGCGGATCTTCATGCCCTTGACCTCGGCCGGATCGAGGATCGGCTTCTTGGAGTGCATGGTGCCGATGTGCACGTGCGACAGGCACATGCGGACGTCCTTCATCTCCGCTTCTTCGTACTTCGCGTACCAGGCGTCGAGCGCGGCGGAACCGCCGCCGGGCTTGCTCATCAGGAAGGGCAGCTCGCCGGCCGAGATCATCGGGAAGCGGCCAGCCTGGTAGCCAGGGTTGATCCAGGTCATGTCGGCGATCCCGTCGCGCGCCATGTCGTAGTGGTCGGGCGCCTTGCCGAGCTGCTGCGCGGGGAAGAACACGACCTTGATCGAGCCCTTGGAGGCGGCTTCGACGGATTTCGCCCAGGGCTCGAAGCCGGTCTTGGCGAGCGGATGGGTGGGCGGCAGCCAGTGCGCGAAGCGCAACTCGACGGGTTTGTCCTGGGCCATCGCGTGGGCCGTGCCGGCGGCCAGGATGGCAGCGGCGGCGATGCGTGCGATGCGGAAGCTTCGGTTCATGGGTTTGTCTCCTCGTGGTGTGCGAACGATCCCGGTGCCGATGGCCCGGGAGGTCGATGGCGGGCGCCTCTCAGGGCGCCGTGCCGGGATTCTCTCCGATTTCCCGCTTTCCGTCGCCTGGACCCGAGCGCGGCTTGCGCATCCAGACGATCGGCTTGGGTTTGGGAGGCAGCGGCTCGATGCCGGCGCGCGCCAGCGAGTCCTCGAGCCGGCGGCCCTCGGGATCGGCCAGCGCTGCGCTGACCGCATCGCGGATTTGTCCGACGCGATCGCGGACCTCGCGGCCGGCGGCCAACTCGGCGATTGCCGGGCTCACCAGGGTCGTGAAGATCCGGTCGTAGCTTGCCCGGCCGCGGGCCCAGGTGTCGCCGTAGCCCTTGAGCAGGCGCGGCAGGCCGGCGATCTGCAGCGCCAGCTCGGGCGCGCCCGGCAGGGACCTGCCCAGGGCGTCGAGCCAGCGCCCGATGGCCTCGCGCTCTTCGTGGAAGCGCAGCGAGCGGCGGCGCAGCGGGCGCAGCCCGGCCAGCAGGCGCAGCGCCAGGTAGCCCCGCACGTGCGAGGTCGACATGTGCAGTCCGCGGCCGAGCAGCGGCAAGCCTCCGCCGCGCGCGGCCCGGGCGCGCAGCCGCTTGCCGAGCGCGCGCGGCAGGATCTGCGCGATCTCCTCGGAACCCGGTTTCAGGTAGTCGACGATGCGGACGATGTCGTCGTCGCCGGCCTGCGCTTCGGCCCGGATCCGCGCGAATCGCTCGGGCCGGGTCTTCAGGTCCGCCACCCGGATCGCGTCCTCGTAGCTCATCCACAGCGCCAGCTGGCGCGCCGCCTCGGCGAGGCTGTCGCGGGCGGCCGCGGACTCGGGCGGCGCCGCGGTGGCCAGGGCTGCGAGACGATCCACGTACTCGCGCGCCCAGGGGGCATCCTGCCAGTCGATCAGCCGGGCGACGCCGTGCGCCGCGAACGCATGCATCGACTCGGGCAGTGTGGCGATCAGCGGCGCCCAGACTTCGGGAGCCGCACGTGCGGCGGCAGG
>MEEC01000077.1 GCA_001724315.1 Lautropia sp. SCN 70-15
CCTGCCTGCAGCAGCGGCTTGGGGCAGGTGTCGGTCAGCGGCCGCATCCGCTCGCCGCGGCCGGCGGCCAGGATCATCGCGCGCATCGCGGGGGATTCAGAAGGTGTAGCCGGCGCGCAGCGCGCGGTTCTCGACGCGATCGATCAGCCGCGCGAGCCCGCCGAAGGCGTCGTAGCGGCCGGCCACCTCGATCGCCGCGGCGAGCACGCGCGGCATGTCGGCGAGGTAGCGGTCCTTGCCGTCGCGGTGATGCAGCCGCGCGAAGATGCCCAGCACCTTCAGGTGGCGCTGCAGGCCCATCCACTCGAAGTCGCGCCAGAAGTCGCCGAAGTCGTGCGGCACCGGCAGGCCTTGCGCGCGGGCCGATTCCCACCAGCGGATCGCCCAGTCGATCTGCCGGTCCTCGGGCCAGCTCACGTACGCGTCGCGAAGCAGCGAGACCAGGTCGTAGGTGATGGGGCCATAGACTGCGTCCTGGAAGTCGAGCACGCCGGGCGCGGGCGCGTCGTCGTCGCGCGCCGGGCCACGGGCGACAGGGGGCAGGACCATCAGGTTGCGCGAGTGGTAGTCCCGGTGCACGAAGACGCGCGCCTGGCCGAGGTTGTTCGCGAGCAGCGCCTCGAAGGCCGCGCGCAGCGCGTTGCGGTCGTCGTCGGTCAGCGCGACGCCGCGGTGCCTGGCCAGGTACCAGTCGGGGTAGAGCATCAGCTCGCGCTCGAGCAGCGCGCGGTCGTAGTCCGGGAACACCACAGGCCGGCTGGCCGCCTGCATGGTGATCAGCGCGCGGGTGGCGCCGCGATAGAGACGCTCGATCCGCGGGTCGTCGGTCGGGTCGCTGCGCCCGAGCCGGTCGAGCAGGGTCTCTCCGCCGAAGTCCTCGAGCAGCAGGAAGCCGCGCGGCAGGTCGGCCTCCAGCACGGCCGGCACCCTCAGGCCGGCCGCCGCGAAGACCTCGGCCGCGTGCACGAAGGGGCGGCAGTCTTCCTGCGGCGGCGGCGCGTCCATCGCGATCACGCTGCCAGCCTTCGACTCGACGCCGGTGTCGATGCGGAAGTAGCTCCGGAAGCTCGCGTCGTTCGACGCGGGCCGGATCGAGCCGACCTGCAGCCCGTGCCGGTCGGCCAGCCCTGCGAGCCATTCGCGCAGCAGCGCAAGGCGAGTGTCGGGCGCGGTCGAGGTATCGGACGAGGCTGAGGACAGGGAGGGGGAATCTGGGCGGGTCATGGGCGCGGCGGGGCGTCGGCGAGGCTCTTCGATCCGTATAATAAGGCGAGCCGTCGGCGCCAGCCCGGCATGTCCTCGCGCCCTCCCAGCGGGCGCCTTTCTTCCGAATGGGTCGCCGACCGAAGCCTGCCCTCCGAAACCTTCGTCCGCTGCCGGCGCTCGCGCGCGGCGCGGCCGGGTTTGCCGGGGCGGTTCCGGTCCTGCTGGGCTGCGCCCTGGCGGCCGCCCTGCCTGCCGGGGCCTTCGCGCAGCCGAGCGCCCCCGATGCCGGCACGCAGCCGCTGCGGCTTCGATTCGAATCCCGGCTCGGCGAGCGCAAGGCTGCCGCGGGCGACGCGCTGCCGGTCTACGGCAGCAGCGAGCGGCTCACCGGTCGCACCGGTCGCGACAGCACGCTCGAGGGCGAGGCCGAGCTGCGCCGCGCGGGCACCGTGCTGCGCGCGGACCGGATCACCTACTACGAGGCCGACGAAGAGGTCTTCGCGGTCGGCAACGTTCGGGTGAACCGCGACGGCAACGTCTTCGCCGGGCCGCAACTGCGGCTCAAGCTCGACACGAGCGAAGGCAGCTTCTCGTCGCCCGGCTACTACTTTCCCCAGTACCGCGGACGCGGGCGCGCCGCGCTGATCGAGTTCCTGGGGCCGTCGCGCACGCGCTTTCGCGAGGCCAGCTACACCACCTGCGAGCCCGACGATCCCGACTGGATCCTGCAGGCCCGCACGCTCGAGCTCGACGAGGAAGAGGGCATGGGCACGGGGCGCTCGGCCAGCCTGAGCTTCATGGGGCTCAAGATCCTCGCGCTGCCGGCGTTCGCCTTTCCGCTGGGCGACGAGCGCAAGAGCGGCTTCCTGCCGCCCACGATGGCGATCAACTCGCGCACCGGCCTCGACGTGGTCGTTCCTTACTACTGGAACATCGCGCCGAATCGCGACTTCACCCTGTACCCGCGCCTGAGCACCCGACGCGGCGCGCAGATCGGGGGCGAGTTCCGCTACCTCGAGCCGCGCTTCTCGGGGCAGGTCGATTTCGAGGTGAACCCGAACGACCTGGTCACCGGCGAGTCGCGCCACTACTACGGCCTGCAGCACGCCTTCAACGGCTACGCGGGCTGGAGCGGCGGCTGGCTGGTGCGCGGCGTGTCCGACGACAACTACTTCATCGACTATTCGCGCTCCATCCTCACCGCGGCCGACCGAGTGCTGCCGCAGCGCTTCTACGCCACGCGCACCGTGGGCCGCGACTGGTCGCTGCTGCTCGACGTGCAGAAGTGGCAGCCCATCCTCGACGCGCGGCCCGGGCCCTACGAGCGGGTGCCGCAGATGCAGCTGCGCCAGGTCAAGCGCGACGTGGCCGGCTTCGACATCGACACCACGCTCGACGCCACGCTGTTCGCCTCGCCCACCCCCACCGGGCCGCAGGGCTGGCGGATGTTCGGCAACACCCAGGTCAGCTGGCCGATCGTGCGGCCCGGCTGGTCGATCGTGCCGAAGGTCTCGCTGCACGCCACCGCCTACCAGCTCGACCGCAACGCCGGCTTCGAGACCGCGCTCACGCGAGTCGTGCCCACCTTCTCGGTCGATGCCGGGCTGGTCTTCGAGCGCGAGACGCGCTTCTTCGGCCGCGACACGATCCAGACGCTCGAGCCGCGGCTCTTCTACGCGCGCACCCCCTATCGCGACCAGTCGACCTTCCCGGTCTTCGATTCGGCGACCACCGACTTCAGCTTCGCCCAGCTGTTCTCCGAGAACACCTTCGTGGGGCACGACCGGATCGCCGACGTGAACCAGCTCACCGCGGCGGCGGTGTCGCGGCTGGTCGAACCGTCCACCGGCGCCGAGCGGATGCGTTTCGCGGTCGGCCAGCGCATCTACTTCTCGGACCAGCGGGTGACCCTGCCCGGCGTGCCGCCGGTCAGCGACGGCAAGTCGGACATCCTGCTGGCGGCCGGCGGCAAGTTCGGCCGGGGCATGAGCTTCGACACCGGCCTGCAGTACAGCCTGGAGAGCTCGCGCATTCCCCGCTTCAGCGCGGTGTGGCGCTGGCTGCCGCGCGAGGGGCAGGTGCTCAACGTGGGCACCCGCTACCGGCGCGAGGAGATCGGCCAGTTCGACACCTCGTGGCGCTGGCCGCTGTCGAAGCGCTGGATGTCGATGGGCCGGCTCAACTACTCGTTCCTGGACAGCGGCCGCGATCCGGTGAGCGGCATCCCGAACCAGCGCGGCATCGTCGAGAGCGTGCTCGGCCTCGAGTACGACGCCTGCTGCTGGATCTCGCGCTTCGTGATCCAGCGCTACACGACCGGCGTCGACACCTCGACCACCGCCTTCTTCTTCCAGCTCGAGCTCAAGGGGCTGGGCAGGATCGGCTCCGACCCGTTCGATATACTGCGCCGGAACATTCCCGGCTTCCGCGTGCCGGAAGTCACGCCGGGTCCGACTTCGCGCTACTTCGGATACGAATGAAAGATCGTCAGACCTCGCCGCGAGCCCTGCGAGCGGCCTTCGCGGCGCTCGCATTCGCCCTCTTCGCGTCGACCGCCGCCGCGCAGCTGCGCGCCCCGGCGCCGGGCGGCTCGGGGCTGCGGCTGCCCGGCGCCGGCTCCGAAGCGCCGGCGGGCGACGCCGCCCGGCCGGCACCCGCATCCGGCGGCGCCGCGCAGGGCGGGGCGATCCGCGAGATCGACCGGGTGGTGGCCGTGGTCAACAACGACGTGATCACGCTGCGCGAGCTCGAGCGGCGGGCCGAACTGGTGAGCGTGCAGCTGCGGCGCCAGGGCACCGAGCTGCCGCCGCGCGACGTGATGCTTCGCCAGTTGCTCGAGCAGATGATCGTCGAGCGCGCGCAGCTGCAGCGGGCGCGCGAGTACGGCATCCGAATCGACGACCAGCAGCTCGACCGCGCGATCGCCGGCATCGCCCAGGAGAACCGCCTGAGCGTTGCGCAGCTGCGCGAGCGGGTCGAGCGCGACGGGCGGAGCTTCGCCAGCTTCCGCGAAGACATCCGCAGCGAGATCCTGCGCACGCGCGTGCGCGAGCGCGAGGTCGATGCCAAGGTGCAGGTCAGCGAGGCCGACATCGACGCCTTTCTCGCCAGCCAGGGCGGGCAGGGCGGACAGGCGGGCGGCTCGGCCGAATACCGCGTGGCCCAGATCCTGCTGCGCGTGCCCGAGGGGGCGAGCCCCGAGCAGATCGAGCGGCAGCGCCTGCGCGGCGAGGAGATCCGGCGCCAGCTCGAAGGCGGGGCGAGCTTCGCGCGGCTGGCGGCGGCGTTTTCCGACGCGCCCGATGCGCTGAACGGCGGCCTGCTCGAGTGGCGCAGCGCCGATCGCTTGCCCGAGCTGTTCGCCAATGCGGTGAGCTCGCTCGATCGCGGCCAGCTTTCGCCGCTGCTGCGCAGCCCGGCGGGCTTCCACCTGCTGCAGCTGGTCGACAAGCGCGAGGGTTCCGGCCCTTCGCTGCAGAGCCAGCCGGTCACCCAGACGCGCGCCCGGCACATCCTGATCCGCCCGAACGAAGTGGTCAGCGAAGAAGAGGCCTTCCGCCGCCTGCGCGAGATCCGCGAGCGGGTGCAGGGCGGCACCGCCGATTTCGGCGAGATGGCGCGCCAGTATTCGGCCGACGGCAGTGCGGGGCGCGGCGGCGATCTCGGCTGGGTCTATCCCGGCGACACGGTGCCCGAATTCGAGCGCGCGATGAACGCGCTGTCGCCGGGCCAGGTCGGCGAGCCGGTTCGCACGCCCTTCGGCGTTCACCTGATCCAGGTGCTCGAGCGGCGCACCGACGAGGCCTCGCCCGAGCGGCTGCGCCAGCGCGTGCGCGAGATCCTGCGCGCGCGCCGCATCGAGGAGCGCTTCCAGGACTGGCTGCGGCAGCTTCGCGACAGCACCTACGTCGAGTACAAGCTCGACGGGAACTGAGGCGTGAACGCGCACTGGCGAGCAGCGGGTCGCCGACCGTGAGCAGGAAGCCCGGCGCGCCGGTCACCGGCGGACATCGCGCGCGAAAGCGCTTCGGCCAGCATTTCCTGGCCGACGCCGGCGTGGTGCGCGCGATCGTCGACGCGATCGCGCCGCGCGACGGCCAGCACATCGTCGAGATCGGGCCGGGGCTGGCGGCGCTCACCGATGCGCTGCTCGAGCGCATCGACGCGATCCAGGCGGTGGAGATCGACCGCGACCTCGCGGCGCGGCTTCGCAAGCGTTATCCGCAAGACCGGCTCGGGCTGCACGAAGCCGACGCGTTGGCCTTCGATTTCGCCGCCGCGCTGCCGGCCGAGGCGGCTGCGGCGGGCGAGCGCCTGCGGATCGTGGGCAACCTGCCCTACAACATCTCCAGCCCGCTGCTGGTGCGCCTGCTCGACTACCGCGCCATCGTGCACGACCAGCACTTCATGCTGCAGAAGGAAGTGGTCGACCGGATCGTGGCCGCGCCCCGCAGCGGCGACTACGGCAGGCTGTCGGTGCTGATGCAGGCCTTCCATCACTGCGACAGCCTGTTCGACGTTCCGCCCGAGGCCTTCGACCCGCCGCCGCGCGTCGACTCGGCCGTGGTGCGCATGACGGTGCGCCGCGATCGCGAGGCGGAAGACCCCGCTCCGCTGCAGCAGGTGCTGGCGGTGGCCTTCGGTCAGCGGCGAAAGATGCTGCGCGGCACGCTGCTGCCCTGGCTCGCGCAGCGCGGCGTGTCGGCCGAGGGAATCGCGCCGACCGCGCGCGCCGAGGAGATCGACGTGGACACCTGGCGCGCGCTCGCGGCGCGGGTGGCGGCCGCGCGATGAATCAGGCGGGCTTGCGCTCGATCAGCTCGATCTTGTAGCCGTCCGGATCCTGCACGAAGGCGATCACCGTGTTGCCGCCCTTGACTGGCCCGGCCTCGCGGGTGACGTTGCCGCCGGCCGCCTTGATGCGGTCGCAGGCGGCATACGCGTCGGGCACCTCGATCGCGATGTGCCCGTAGGCGCCGCCCATCTCGTACGAGGAGACGCCGTGGTTGTAGGTGAGCTCGATCTCGCCCTGGCCCTCGGCGTTGCCCTTGCCGAAGCCCACGAAGGCGAGCGAGTACTTCTGCTCGGGCCGCTCGGTGGTGCGCAGCAGGTTCATGCCCAGCACCTTGGTGTAGAAATCGATCGACCGCTGCATGTCGCCGACACGCAGCATGGTGTGCAGGAATCTCATTTCGGTTCTCCTCTTTCGGGATCGGGAATGCGCTTGAGCCAGTCGCGCGCGCGCTCGAACTCGGGGAAGAGCGAGCCGACGGTGGACCAGAAGCGGGGGCTGTGGTTCATCTCGCGCAGGTGCGCGAGCTCGTGTGCGATGACGTAGTCGACGATCTCGAGCGGGAAGTGCACGAGCCGCCAGTTCAGCCGGATCGAGCCGTCGGCCGAGCAACTGCCCCAGCGGGTGCGCGCGGAGGAGATCGTCCAGCGCGCCGGGGCGCGGCCCAGACGCTCCGAGAACACCGGGATGCGCTCGGCGAAGACCTCGCGGGCGCGCTGCTGCAGCCAGGACTGCACGATGTCGCGGAACTGCTCGGGACCGGCGCCTGCCGGCAGGCCGACCAGCAGCTCCTCGCCGGCCAGCGCCACGCCGCCGACGCGCGCGTCGATCCGCATGGTCAGCGTGCGGCCCAGCAGCCTGAGCGGCGCGCCGTCTTCCCAGCGCGGCGCGAGCCGCTCGCGCCGCGCGGCGTGCTCGCGCCACTCGGCGAGCTTGCGCAGGACCCAGTCGGCCTTCTCGACCAGCGCGCGCTCGATCTCGGACAGCGTGACCCAGCGGGGCGCGCTTACCCTAAGCCCGCGGTGGTCGATCATGAAGCCGATCGTGCGGCGGCGCGCCCGGCGCAGTTCCCAGGCGACCGGATGGCCGCCGAGCAGCACGCGCCGCGCCGGCGCGCCGGCAGGTGCGACTTCGGCGGCATCCGCGCGCAGGTTGTCGAACAGCGAGAGCTGTCTCGAGTCGAGGGCGCGACCGGTTTCCTTGGGCATCAGCTCGTTCGCGAATCGCCGGCCCGTGCCGGCTTCGAGTTGCCGGCATACAGGTGAGGGCTCAGCCGGCGCATCTCCGATTCTATCCAGCCTTCGACCTCCGCGTTCACCTCGTCGGCGTCGCGGCCTGCGGCCGGGATCAGCGGGCCGATCGACACGGTGATCAGCCCCGGGCGCAACACGAAGGCGCGGCGCGGCCAGCATTCGCCGGAGTTCACCGCGACCGGAACGACCGGCGCGCCGGTGCGCACCGCGAGCCGCGCGCCGCCGCTCTTGTAGCGGCCCTGCGAACCGGCCGGCGTGCGCGTGCCCTCGGGAAAGATGATGATCCAGCGGCCTTCGGCCAGCTTGCGCGTGCCCTGCGAGACCACCTGCTCGAAGGCATCGGCCCGTCGGCCGCGGTCGATGTGGATCATGTCGAGCAGCGCGATCCCCCAGCCGAAGAACGGCAGGTAGAGGAGCTCGCGCTTGAACACGTAGCAGACCTCGCGCGGCAGCCACGAAGCCAGGAACAGGGTCTCCCAGGTGGACTGATGCTTGGCCAGCACGATCGCGGGGCCGTCGGGGAGACTCTCCGCGCCGACGACCCGCCACCGGATGCCGACCAGCACGCGCGCGGCCCAGATCACCAGCCTGGGCCAGCCGACCGTGTAGCGGTATCGCAGCGCCCGCGGCAGCGGCGCGAGGAGCAGGCAGCCGAGCGCGTACGGCACCACGGTGACCACCTGGAACAGCTGGAACAGCGCGGACCGAAGCGCCTGCATCGCGGTTTCGCGATCAGCTGTCACCCGGCGCCGCGATCTCGGCAGCCACCGCGGCGAGGTCGACGCGCACGATCGTGCCGGGCGGCAGGTCGCCGCGCTGCATCGTGGCCTGCCCCTTGCCGCTGAGCACCAGTACCGTGCGGCAGCCGGCCGCGTGCGCGGCCTGCAGGTCGCGCAGCTGGTCGCCGACCGACCAGGTCTCGGCGGGCAGGGCGCCGAAGCGCTCGAGCGCCTCGACGAACAGTCCGGGCTTGGGCTTGCGGCACTCGCAGGCCGCGTTCGGGCCGTGCGGGCAGAAGAAGATCGCGTCGATCCGGCCGCCGGCCTTCTCGACCAGCCCGAGCATCTTGGCGTGGATCGCGGCCAGCACCTGCAGGTCGAACAGCCCGCGCGCCACGCCCGACTGGTTGGTCACGACCGCGATGCGAAAGCCCGCCTTGGTGAGCCGGGCGATCGCCTCGATGCTCCCGGGCAGCGGCCGCCACTCGTCGGGGCTCTTGATGTAGGCGTCGCTGTCGTGGTTGATCACCCCGTCGCGGTCGAGGATGATCAGCTTCGGGCGCGCGCCGCGCTCGCCGCCAGGCATCAGACGGACAGCCTCGAGATGTCGGCCACGCGGTTCATCAGCTCGCGCAGCCGCGCGAGCAGCGCGAGGCGATTGGCGCGCACCGCCGGGTCGTCGGCCATGACCATCACCGAATCGAAGAAGCGGTCGACCGGCTCGCGGGCGCGCGCCATCAGCGCGAGCGCGGTGCCGTAGTCCGAGGCCTGCATCGCCGCGTCGACGCCGGGCGCGAGCGCCACGATGGTGTCGGCGAGCGCCCGTTCGGCCGGCTCGGCGAGCAGCGCGGTGTCGAAGCCACCGGTGGCTCCGGAGGCGGGCGCCAGGTCGGCGCCCTCGGCCTTGCGCAGGATGTTGCCGATCCGCTTGTTGGCCGCGGCCAGCGCCTGCGCTTCGGGCAGGCCGGAGAAGGCCCGGACCGCTTCCAGGCGGGCCGGCACCCCGGCCAGGTCGTCGGGGCCCTGGTCGACCACGGCCGCGACTTCCTGCGCGCTGAAGCCGCGCTCGCGCAGCCAGCCGGCGAGCCGCTCGTGGACGAAGCCGGCCAGCGCATCGCTGGCGTCGGTCACCTTGCCGCCGAAGGCCGAGAAGGCGCAGCGCAGCAGCGCGGACAGCGACAGCGGCAGCCTGGCCTCGACCAGCATGCGGATCAGGCCCAGCGCGTGACGGCGCAGCGCGAACGGGTCCTTGTCACCGGTGGGCAGCTGGCCGATGCCGAACAGGCCGGCCAGCGTCTCGAGCTTGTCGGCCATGGCGAGCACCAGGCCGGTGGTCTGCGAGGGCAGGGCGTCGCCGGCGAAGCGCGGCTGGTAATGCTCGCGGATCGCGACCGCGACGTCCTCGGGCTCGCCGTCGTGCCGGGCGTAGTAGGTGCCCATGACCCCCTGCAGCTCGGGGAACTCGCCGACCATGCCGGTAAGCAGGTCGGCCTTGGCGAGCAGCGCGGCCCGATCGGCCTTCGCGACGTCCGCCCCCAGCATGCCGGCGATCTCGCGCGCGATCGCGCGGACGCGCTCGACGCGCTCGCCCTGCGAGCCGAGCCTGGCGTGGTAGACCACCGAGGCCAGCCGCGGCACGCGCGACTCGAGCGTGGCCTTCAGGTCCTGCTCGAAGAAGAAGCGCGCGTCGGCCAGGCGAGGGCGCACCACACGCTGGTTGCCGTCGACGATGAAGGACGGGTCGTCGACCTCCATGTTCGATACCAGCAGGAACTTCGGCAGCAGCTTCCCGTTCGCGTCGAAGAGCGGGAAATACTTCTGGTTGGTGCGCATGGTGAGGATCAGGCACTCGGGCGGCACCTTCAGGAAGTCGCTCTCGAACTCGCCCAGGTAGACGGCCGGCCACTCGACCAGCGCGGTGACCTCGTCGAGCAGCGCCTCCACCGTGTCGCCCTCGCCGATGCTGGCCTGCAGCGCGGCGGCGCGCTCCTGCAGCAGGTTGGCGATCCGCGCGCGGCGCTCGTCGAAGGAGGCCACGACGCGGCCGCGCTCGCGCAGCACGGATTCGTAGGACAGCGCGTCGGGAATCTCCAGCGCGCCGGCCGACTGGAAGCGGTGGCCGCGCGTGATGCTGCCGGCGTGCACGCCCAGCACCTGCGCGGGCACGAGCCTGTCGCCATGCAGCACGACCAGCCCGTGGGCCGGCCGTACGAAGCTGACCGTGGTGCGGCCGTCGGCCAGCTGGTACTGCATCAGCTTGGGGATGGGCAGCCGGCCGAGCGCGTGCTCGATGATCGCCTCGATCGATGCGTCGAGGATCTCGCCCGGCGCGGTGCTGCGGAACCAGAAGCACTCCTGCTTGCCGTCGCTGGCGCGTTCGAGCTGGCGGATCTCGGCGCCCTGGCGCTCGGCCCACTTGAGCAGGGCCTGGGTGGGCAGGCCGTTGGCGTCGAGGCCGACCTTGACCGACGGGCCCTTCTGCTCGACCGCGCTCGACGCGCGCGTCGGCGGGCGCCAGGCCGCGCGTGCGCAGGCCTTCGGCGATGCCTTCGGCGAAGGCCTGGCCGAGCCGGGCGAGCGCCTTGGGAGGCAGTTCCTCGGTGAACAGTTCGACGAGCAGCGGGGCGGTCGTCGCGGGCGAAGGGGAGAGCAGGGCTGCGGTCACGGCTTCAGGCTGCGGCGTTGAGCGGCGCGAGCATCGGGAAGCCGAGCCGCTCGCGGGAGTCGTAGTAGGCCTGGGCGACGGCGCGCGCCAGCGCGCGCACGCGGCCGATGTAGGCGGCGCGCTCGGTCACCGAGATCGCGCCGCGGGCATCGAGCAGGTTGAAGGTATGCGAGCACTTCATGACCATCTCGTAGGCCGGCAGGGCGAGGCTGGCCTCGATCAGGCGCTTCGCCTCGGCCTCGTATTCGTCGAAGTGCCGGAACAGCATCGGCGCGTTCGAGTGCTCGAAGTTGTAGGTCGACTGCTCGACCTCGTTCTGGTGGAAGACGTCGCGATAGGTGACGCCCTCGGTCCACTGCAGGTCGTAGACGCTCTCGACGCGCTGCAGGTACATCGCGAGCCGCTCGAGGCCGTAGGTGATCTCGCCGGTGATCGGCTGGCACTTCAGCGAGCCGACTTCCTGGAAGTAGGTGAACTGCGTGACTTCCATGCCGTTGAGCCAGACTTCCCAGCCCAG
>MEEC01000078.1 GCA_001724315.1 Lautropia sp. SCN 70-15
ACCGCGCAGCCGGCCAGGCCGAAGGCGCTGCCCGCGCCGAGGATGCCGAGCGCCGAGCCCGAGCCGAGCGCCTGCGTGAAGCGGCGCCGCGAATTGTCGATCGTGTTCATGTTCGCGTCTCCCCGGTCACTTCTGCGGCTGCTGCTTCGAGAAATAGTCGGCCAGCGCGACGATCTGCTCGTCGGTGTAGCCCTTGGCGATCTGGTGCATGATCGTGGCCTGGCGCTTGCCCTCACGGAAGGCCTTCATCTGCTCGACGAAATAGGTCGACGAGAGACCTGCCAGGCCGGGCATGCCGCCGCCGCCGGCCGAACGGCCGTCCGTGCCGTGGCAGTTCGCGCAATTGGCGGCCAGGTAACGCGCCTGCTGAGCCTGCGCCGGCAACGCGGCAGCCGCCAGGCCGATCGCCATGAAGGCGGCTGCGACCGTCGTGGTCGTTCTCATGTGCTTCTCCTCGAGTCGTCGTGAGCCGGCAGCGCAACGTCTGCTTCGCGAGATCGCCACCGGACGGCCCATTCTAGACAATCCTGCGCCTGTTGCACCGCATCGGCGGTCGAGCGCATTTGCTTATCCTTTCGTTTGGCAGCCGACGATGCCCCGCGACGCGGGCCCGCAAACGACAACGGGACCCGAGGGTCCCGCTGGAAGGGCCGGCTGGCCGGCGTGGCCTGCACGGCGCGCCCGAGGGTCGGCGTGCGCCTTCCCCGGGCGCCGTTCAGGCTGGCACCACCTCGATCTGCTCCTCGCCCTCGCCGCCGGCCGAAGGCGGATCGCCCTCGGCGAAGGACAGCACGACCTGATCGTCCTCGTCGAGATCGACGGTGACCCGGCCGCCGGAGGTCAGCTTGCCGAACAGCAGCTCGTCGGCCAGCGCCTTGCGGATCGTGTCCTGGATGAGCCGCTGCATCGGCCGGGCGCCCATCAGCGGGTCGAAGCCCTTGGCCGCCAGGTGCTTGCGCAGCCGGTCGGTGAAGATGGCCTCGACCTTCTTCTCGTGCAGCTGCTCCTCGAGCTGCATCAGGAACTTGTCGACGACGCGAAGGATGATTTCTTCGTCCAGCGCCTTGAAGCTGATGATCGAGTCGAGCCGGTTGCGGAACTCGGGCGTGAACAGCCGCTTGATCTCGACCATCTCGTCGCCGGCCTCGCGGCTGTCGGAGAAGCCGATGCTGCGGCGCTGCAGGTCGGCCGCCCCCGCGTTCGTGGTCATGATGACGATCACGTTGCGGAAGTCGGCCTTGCGGCCGTTGTTGTCGGTGAGGGTCCCGTGGTCCATCACCTGCAGCAGGATGTTGAAGATGTCCGGGTGCGCCTTCTCGATCTCGTCGAGCAGCAGCACCGCGTGCGGCTTCTTGCTGATGGCCTCGGTGAGCAGGCCCCCCTGGTCGAAGCCGACATAGCCCGGGGGCGCGCCGATCAGGCGCGACACCGCGTGCCGCTCCATGTACTCGGACATGTCGAAGCGGATCAGCTCGATGCCCAGGATGAACGCGAGCTGCTTGGCGACCTCGGTCTTGCCGACGCCGGTGGGCCCGGAGAACAGGAAGGCGCCGATCGGCTTGTCGGGCTTGCCCAGGCCAGAGCGCGACATCTTGATCGCGGCGGCCAGCGCGTCGATGGCCGGGTCCTGGCCGAAGACGGTGGCCTTCAGGTCGCGGTCGAGCGTCTGCAGCTTGCTGCGGTCGTCGGAGGACACCGAGGCCGGCGGGATGCGCGCGATCTTGGACACGATGTCCTCGATCTCGTTCTTGCCGATGACCTTCTTCTGCTTGCTCTTGGGCAGGATCCGCTGCGCGGCGCCGGCCTCGTCGATCACGTCGATCGCCTTGTCGGGCAGGTGGCGGTCGTTGATGAACTTGGCCGAAAGCTCGGCCGCCGCCGACAGCGCCGACGCCGAATAGCGCACGCCGTGGTGCTCCTCGAAGCGGGACTTGAGGCCGCGCAGGATCTGCACGGTCTGCTCGACCGAGGGCTCGACCACGTCGATCTTCTGGAAGCGCCGCGACAGCGCGTGGTCCTTCTCGAAGATCCCGCGGTACTCGTTGTAGGTGGTGGCGCCGATGCACTTGAGCTGGCCGGAGGACAGCGCCGGCTTGAGCAGGTTCGAGGCGTCGAGCGTGCCGCCCGAGGCCGAGCCCGCGCCGATCAGCGTGTGGATCTCGTCGATGAACAGGATGGCGTTGGTGGCCTGCTTGAGCTGCTTGAGCACCGCCTTCAGGCGCTGCTCGAAGTCGCCGCGGTACTTGGTGCCGGCCAGCAGCGCGCCCATGTCGAGCGAGTACACGACCGCGTCGGCCAGGATTTCCGGCACGTCGCCCTGGGTGATCCGCCAGGCCAGGCCCTCGGCAATGGCGGTCTTGCCCACGCCGGCCTCGCCGACCAGCAGCGGGTTGTTCTTGCGGCGCCGGCACAACACCTGGATCACGCGTTCCACTTCCTGCTCGCGGCCGATCAGCGGGTCGATCCGGCCTTCCCTGGCCGCCGCGTTCAGGTTCTGCGTGTACTGCTCGAGGGCGCCCGGCTGGCCGCCGGCGGCTTCCTGCTCGCCTTCGGCCTGCTCGTCCTTGGGCGGCTCCTTGGGCTGGGGCGTCTTGGTGATGCCGTGCGAGATGAAGTTGACGACGTCGAGCCGCGTGATGCCCTGCTGGTGCAGGTAGTAGACCGCGTGCGAGTCCTTCTCGCCGAAGATGGCCACCAGCACGTTGGCGCCGGTGACTTCCTTCTTGCCATTGGAGGTGCTCTGCACGTGCATGATCGCGCGCTGGATCACCCGCTGGAAGCCCAGCGTGGGCTGCGTGTCGATCTCCTCGGCGCCGGGCACGATCGGCGTGTTCTCCTTGATGAAGCCGGTCAGGCTGCGGCGGAGCTCGTCGATGTTGGCGGCGCAGGCGCGCAGCACCTCGGCCGCCGACGGGTTGTCGAGCAGCGCGAGCAGCAGGTGCTCCACCGTGATGAATTCGTGTCGCTGCTGCCTGGCCTCGACAAAGGCCATGTGCAGGCTGACTTCAAGTTCCTGGGCGATCATGCTTCCTCCATCACGCACTGCAGCGGGTGCTGATGCTCGCGTGAATAACTGCTGACCTGCTCGACCTTCGTCGCTGCGATATCGCGGGGGAATACGCCGCAGACGCCGCGTCCGTCCCGGTGAACCTTCAGCATGACCTGGGTCGCCTTCTCGCGCCCCATGCCGAAGAATTTCTGCAGAACGCTCACGACGAACTCCATGGGCGTGAAATCGTCATTGAGCAGAACCACCTGGTACATCGGCGGCGGCTTCAGTCGCGATTCCCGACGTTCGAGAACGGTGGAGGGATCGTGCCGGGTCGCCATGAATGCATTCTAGCGAGTCGCGAGGGCGGCGCAACAATCGCAGGGGTAATGGTCCGCCCGACGTGAACGCCGTCACGCCGAAAGGCGGGCGTGGCGCGCCGGCACTTGACGCCGGCGCAAATCCGAAAAAGAATCCGAGCGCTGTCCGGGGATATTCCCCGGGTCGCGCCAGCCCGACAATTCCTTTCAGAAATGGGGCAGCGCAGCCGCCATTTCAAGGGGCAGCACCAGGCGGGTCGGTCGAGGGGGTGAGCCGAGAGGCTTCCAGCCGGCCCGGGTAATCGTTTTCAGGAATGTTCAGGCATGGCTACAGGCACCGTAAAGTGGTTCAACGATTCGAAGGGCTTCGGCTTCATCACGCCGGATGACGGCGGCGAGGATCTGTTCGCGCACTTCAGCGCCATCCAGATGAACGGATTCAAGACGCTGAAGGAGGGGCAGAAGGTCCAGTTCGACGTGGTGACCGGGCCCAAGGGCAAGCAGGCCTCGAACATCCAGGCGGCCTGAGGGTCGCCGCGCCGGGCAACCGGCGCTTCTGCACCGAACGCCGGGGAGACCCGGCGTTTTTCGTTTCGCGGCCGGAAACGAAAAACCCCAGTCGAATCAACGAACTGGGGTTCGGCGCGGAAACCAGGGGGCCGCGAGGCCATCCCCGAACCGCGTCACATGTTGTCGATCATCACCTGGCCGAAGCCCGAGCAGGACACCTGGGTGGCGCCTTCCATCAGCCGCGCGAAGTCGTAGGTGACCTTCCTGGACTGGATGGCCTTGTCCATCGACGAGATGATCAGGTCGGCCGCCTCGGTCCAGCCCATGTGGCGCAGCATCATCTCGGCCGACAGGATCTCCGAGCCCGGGTTCACGTAGTCCTTGCCGGCGTACTTCGGCGCGGTGCCGTGGGTGGCCTCGAACATGGCCACCGAATCCGACAGGTTGGCGCCCGGCGCGATCCCGATACCGCCGACCTGCGCGGCCAGCGCGTCGGAGATGTAGTCGCCGTTCAGGTTCAGCGTGGCGATGACCGAGTACTCGTTCGGGCGCAGCAGGATCTGCTGCAGGAAGGCGTCGGCGATGACGTCCTTGACGATGATGTCCTTGCCGGTCTTCGGGTTCTTGAACGAGCACCACGGGCCCCCGTCGACCAGCTGCGCGCCGAACTCGTTCTGGGCCAGCGCGTAGCCCCAGTCACGGAAGCCGCCCTCGGTGAACTTCATGATGTTGCCCTTGTGCACCAGGGTGACCGAGGGCTTGTCGTTGTCGATCGCGTACTGGATCGCCTTGCGGACCAGGCGCTCGGTGCCTTCGCGCGACACCGGCTTGATGCCGATGCCCGAGGTCTCCGGGAAGCGGATCTTGGTGACGCCCATTTCCTTGATCAGGAAGTCGATCAGCTTCTTCGCCTTGGGGCTCTCGGCTTCGTATTCGATGCCGGCGTAGATGTCTTCCGAGTTCTCGCGGAAGATCACCATGTCGGTCTTCTCGGGCTCCTTGACCGGCGAGGGCACGCCCTTGAAGTAGCGGACCGGGCGCAGGCAGACGTACAGGTCGAGTTCCTGGCGCAGCGCGACGTTCAGCGAGCGGATGCCGCCGCCCACCGGCGTGGTCAGCGGACCCTTGATCGAGACGACATAGTCCTTGACGATCTCGAGCGTCTCGGCTGGCAGCCAGACGTCGGGGCCGTAGACCTTGGTCGACTTCTCGCCCGCGTAGACTTCCATCCAGTGGATCTTGCGCTTGCCGCCATAGGCCTTGGCCACCGCGGCGTCGACGACCTTCAGCATGACCGGCGTGATGTCCATGCCGGTGCCGTCGCCCTCGATGTACGGGATGATCGGATTGTCGGGAACCTGCAGCGAAAAGTCGGCATTGACCTTGATCTTCTCGCCAGCCGAAGGGACTTTGACGTGCTGATACATGCGCAGGATTCCTCGGTAGATGGTTGTTCGGTATGCGGGTTAGCCCATAATTATGCAGCATCGCGCCGCCGCGCAGGCCCCCTGGCGGCACCCCGAACCGGAAGCAGCCCTGACATGAAGCAAACCCTTCGACTCGCCGTGCTGTCGCTCGTCCTGGGCCTGCTCGGCGCCGGTCCGACGGCGACGCCGCCGGCCGCCGCCCAGGGGCAGGCCCAGCCGACCCTGCCGATGGTCACGCTGCAGGCCGGCATCCACCTGGTCAAGGCCGAAGTGGCCGACGACGAGCGCAAGCGGGCCATCGGCCTGATGTTCCGCGAATCGCTGGCGCCCAATCACGGCATGCTCTTCGTGTTCCGCGAGAAGGCCGGCCACTGCTTCTGGATGCGCAACACGCTGATCCCGCTGTCGATCGCCTTCCTGGACGACGACGGCACGATCGTGAACATCGAGGACATGGCGCCGCGCAGCGAGGACAGCCACTGCCCGAAGCGGCCGGTGCGCTTCGCGCTGGAGATGGAGCAGGGCTGGTTCGCCAAGCGCGGGCTGGCGGCCGGCGCGAAGCTGGCATCCCCGCAAGTGTTCGGCAAGCGCTGACGGCGCCGGGCGCGCCCGGCGGCTGCGCGTCCCGGGGCCGCCAGCTCCCGGGCCGCTAGCCCTTCTTGATGAACTTGCCGTAGACCCAGAGCACCAGGATCGCGCCGAGCACCGAGGCGATGAAGCCCGCGCCCGAGCCCTGCGGGTAGAAACCGACCGCCCGGCCGATGAAGCCGGCCACGAAGGCGCCCACGATGCCCAGCAGCATCGTGACGATGATGCCGCCGCCCTGCGAGCCGGGCATGATGAACTTGGCGACCGCGCCGATCGCGAGTCCGATGATGGCAGTCCAGATCAGGCTCATGTCGAGCGTCCTCCATACGAGATCGGGTCCCGCATTGAAACACGATCCGCGCGCTTGCGCTGCGTCAAACCGAATCCGTCGGCCGGCGCCCGCTCCCCTCGCGGCGACCCGCATTCGGTGCTTCAATAGATGCTTTGCTTATACATCTTTGAAGGACTTTCGCATGAGCACCGTCACCGCGACCCTCGATGTCAGGACCATTCCGCCGCGCGAACGCCATGTCCGCATCTTCTCGACCTTCCAGCACCTGCCGGTAGACGGCAGCATCGAGCTGGTGAACGACCACGACCCGGTGCCGCTGCACGACCAGTTCCTGGCACTGCTGCCTGGCGGGTTCAGCTGGGACTACCTGGAAGCGGGGCCGGACCTGTGGCGCGTGCGCATCGGGAAGCTCGGCGGAAACACCTGCTGCGGCTCCTGCGGAGGCTGATCCGGGCGCTCAGGCCCCGCAGGCCTCCGCGCCGCTGGCGATCGCGTCCCATTGCTCCTGCGTGATGACCTGCGCCTGGTAGTCGACCCCCTGGTCCGCAAGGGCCTTGTCGAAGGCCTGCAGGTGGCTGTACGAGCCGCACAGCAGGTTCTGGTACACCTGCAGGATGCTGGGCTCGTCGGTGACTTCCATCTTCTCGCGGATGTCGACGATGTCGGTCTCCTCGATCAGCGCCCCCACCTTCAGGGCCTCGATCAGGCTCACGCTGCCCATCGCGACCAGCTTGTCGTACAGGGCCTGCAGGTAAGGATCCTCGAAGACTCCCACCGGGTTGCCCTCGGCGGGATCCTCCACGCCGTACTGCTCGATCTGGTTGAGCACCGCCTCGGTGTGCTCGGTCTCGCTCTCGGCGATGTTCGCGAAGATCTGGGCGCCCCAGGTGTTGAACATCGTCACGTAGACGTCGTGGGCGAGCTTCTCTTCCTCGCGCATGAACTTCAGGCCGGCGATCTCGGCCTCGTCGAGCGTGCCGACGCTGGTGGCCTCGGTCGCGGCGGGATCCAGCGTGACGCTGGACTCGGAGATCGTCAGCGCGCCCGGATCGTCGCCGCCGCTACCGCAGGCGGTGAGCGCCTGACCGAAAACCACGGCGCCCAGAAGCCCGCTCATGCCCCGGAGAAATTCCTTGCGATCCATTGCGACTCCTTTTTTGGAATATGAGTGCGGACGCATATTCCTCCAAATGGACCATGTGTGAACCCCCTCCGGGCAGGCTCCGGGCGGCCAAGACAAACAATTGATTCGCAAGGTTTGCGGGTTTGCGGACAGCCTGCGGGCCTCGTCTGGCAGTCCGGTGGCAGCCCCCTCGAAATCGGGCGCGCGCGCCCGATTTCCCGCTTGCGCGCCGCATGGCGCGCCGGCCCACGGAAGCGCGGCCTCGAGCGGCGCCATGCGAAAGGGGCCCGAAGGCCCCTTGCGGCGAGAGCCCCTCGGGCCCCGCGATCCGGCTCGCGCGGCGCATCCGCGCCGCGACTTCGTCAGGCGAAGTTCTTCGCCGCGAAGTCCCAGTTGGCCAGATGGTTCAGGAAGGTCTCCACGAACTTCGGCCGGGCGTTGCGATAGTCGATGTAGTAGGCGTGCTCCCAGACGTCGATCGTGAGCAGCGGCTTGTCCGAACCGGTGAGCGGCGTCGCGGCGTTGCTGGTGTTCACGATGTCGACGCTGCCGTCGGCCTTCTTGACCAGCCAGGTCCAGCCCGATCCGAAGTTGCCGACCGCGCTCTTGGTGAAGGCTTCCTTGAAGGCGTCGAAGGAGCCCCACTTGGCCTTGATCGCGTCGGCCAGCGCGCCCGCAGGCTGGCCGCCGCCGTTGGGCTTCATGCAGTGCCAGAAGAAGGTGTGGTTCCAGACCTGGGCCGCGTTGTTGAAGACGCCGCCCTGCGCCTTGCGGATGATGTCCTCGAGGCTCGCGTTCTCGAACTCGGTGCCCTTGATCAGGTTGTTCAGGTTCGTGACGTAGGCCTGATGGTGCTTGCCGTGGTGGTACTCGAAGGTCTCCTTCGAGATGTGCGGGGCCAGGGCATCGGGAGCGTAAGGAAGGGCGGGAAGCTGGTGTTCCATGTCTTGTCCTCGTGCGTTAGTTATTGAACCCGGCATTCTAGGCCGAACGGCCAGGACCCTCCAGCGATGCGGGGATTGCGACGGGGCGAAGGCGGTTGCGATTCACCCTCACCTGCCCTTGTCCTCTGCCCTTGTCCTCCGCCCTTGCCGCTACGCCTCCGGACGCGTGGCCGTCACCGTGGCGTCGAGCCGGCCGCTGGCGAGCCGCACCGACAGCGGATCGCCGGGCCGGGCCCGCGCGGCGTCGCGCAGCACGGCGCCGTCGGGGCTGCTCACGATCGCGTAGCCCCGGTCGAGCACCGCCTGCGGGCTGACCAGCGCGAGCGCGGCCGCGGCTGCGTCGACGCGCCGCCCGCGCTGCGCCAGTGCCTCGCGGACCGCGCTCGCCAGCCGGCGCTCGAGCGCCTCCAGCCGCTGCCGCGCCAGGTCGGCGCGCGGGGCCCGCATCCTGGCCGCCAGCCGGTCGAGCGCGCCGGCGCGGCGCAATCGCTGGGCATTGCCGGCCGCCGCCAGCCGCTGCGCCAACGCCGCCACCCGCCTGGCCCGGTCGCGCCACTGGGCCGAGGGTGGCCGCAGCAGCCGGGTGCCGGTGTCCAGTCGCTGGGCGGCGCGATCGAGCCTGCGCCGCATGGCCATCTGCAGCCGCTGCGCCAGCCGGAGCGCGCCGCGCGCCAGCTCGCGCCGGTCGGGCGCCACCAGCTCGGCCGCGGCGGTGGGCGTGGGCGCGCGCAGGTCGGCCACGAAGTCGGCGATGGTGAAGTCGGTCTCGTGGCCGACGCCGACCACCACCGGCAGCGGACAGGCGGCGATCGCACGGGCGACGCGCTCGTCGTTGAAGGACCAGAGGTCCTCGATCGAGCCGCCGCCACGCACCAGCAGCAGCACCTCGCAGTCACGCCGGCTGCCTGCCCGGCCGATCGCCGCCGCGATCTGGGACGGCGCCTCGGCCCCCTGCACCTGCGTCGGGTAGACGACCACCGGGATGGCCGGCGCGCGCCGGCGCAGCGTGGTGAGCACGTCGCGCAGCGCCGCCGCCTGCGGCGAAGTCACGATCCCGATTGCCGCCGGATGCGCCGGCAGCGGTCGCTTGCGGGCCGCATCGAACAAGCCCTCGCGCTGCAGCCGGTCCTTCAGCTCGAGGAAGCGCCGGTACAGGTCGCCGGCCCCGGCCCGGCGCATCGCCTCGACATTGAGCTGGAATTCCCCGCGGGCCTCGTAGAGCGTGGCCAGGGCCAGCACCTCGACCCGGTCGCCGTCGCGCGGCGAGAAATCCACGTTGCGGGCCCGGCCGCGGAACATCACGCAGCGAACCTGGGCCGACGCGTCCTTCAGCGAGAAGTACCAGTGCCCGCTCGCCGCCCGGACCACGTTCGACAGCTCGCCCTCGACCCGCACCACCGGGAGGTTTCGCTCCAGGATGCCTGCAACCGCGCGGTTCAGCTCGGAGACCGTGAGGATTTCCCGCGTCGTTGCGCGGTTTTCGCTCCGGATTTCAGTATTCATGCGGCTTCCCGGGCAGAACCTTTCCACAAAGCCGCGTCGCTGCGTGCATTTTGACTGGCGGCACGGATTGCGCTAAATGGATGCCCATAAGTCGTTGATTGCCATGACGTTTTCCGGTGCGCACCTTTTGGGCAGCGGCCGGAAACCGCGCGAATTCGCGGTTCCCGCACATTATCCAGCGCTTTCTTCACAGACTTGTCCACAGCTTCTGTCGATAAGCCGGCCAGCGGGCCCGGCACGACCGACGGCGCTTGCGGCCATGGTTGGAAAACGCCGACAATTGCGGGCCTGAACCCCCGCCGACGCTCGTCGCTCGGCACCTGGAGATCGAATTGCTGTCCCTGATCGAGGCGGCCGGTTGGCCGATCTGGTTCCTGATCGTCACCTCGGTGGCGGCCGTTGCGCTGATCATCGAGCGCGGCCTGGCCTTGCGCCGCGCCAAGATCCTGCCCGCCGGCCTGCTCGAGGAACTGACCGGACTGCGTGGCGCGGTGCCGGTCACCCCGGAGCTGCTCACCCGGCTGTCCGCCAGCTCGCCGCTCGGCCGCGTGCTGGCGGNGGGGGGGGCCGGCCCCCGCCACGAGGCCGGCGGCCGCGCGCGGATGAAGGAGGCCATGGAGGACGCCGGCCGCGCCGTCGCCCATGACCTCGAGAAGTACCTGTCGGGGCTGGGCACCATCGCCACCGTCGCGCCGCTGATGGGCCTGTTCGGCACCGTGGTGGGCATGATCGAGATCTTCGGCGCGCAGGCGCCCGGCGGCACCAACCCGCAGCAGCTCGCGCACGGCATCTCGGTGGCGCTCTACAACACCGCCTTCGGCATCCTGATCGCGATCCCGGCGCTGATCGCCTACCGGCACTTCCGCGCCCGGGTCGACGGTTACCTGGCGGAAATGGAGCAGCAGGCGCTTCGCCTGGTCGACCTGGTGGCCGCCGAGCCGGCGCCCGGCGCAAGCGGGCCGCCGGCCGACGCCGAGGTGCGCAAGCCGGTCCGCCGCGCCGCGCCGCGGCCCGCCGCCGAGCGCGCCAAGACGAGCCCTAGCGCGTCCAGCCCCACCGCGTCGAGCCCCACCGCATGATCGGCCGCCGCGCGATGAGCTTCCACCCGGGCCGCCGCCGGGAGGACCCCGAGATCAACTTCATCCCGCTGATCGACCTGCTGCTGGTCATCCTGATCTTCCTGATGGTCACCACGACCTACTCGAGGTTCACCGAGCTGCAGGTCGACCTGCCCAGCGCCAACGCCGACCAGGCTGCCGAACGGCCGGCCGAGATCGTGGTCGCGGTGGCGGCCGACGGGCGCTACCTGCTCGATGCCGGCACGCCGCAGGTGCTGGCGCCCGAGGCGCTGGTCGCCGAGCTCGTGCGCGCGGCGAGCGGCCAGCGCGAGCCCGTGCTGGTCATTCATGCCGACGCGGGCGCGCGCCACCAGTCGGTCGTGGCCGTGC
>MEEC01000079.1 GCA_001724315.1 Lautropia sp. SCN 70-15
CCGGCGCGTTGGACGCGCCTGCCCCGAGTCCGCTAGAATCCCGCGTTGATCCAGCGCAAGCTTTCAAGCGTTAAAAACCCGATCCACGCCCAATTCCCATGTCCAACAAACTGCTGATTGCCGCCGGTCTGCTCGCGGCTGCCGCCCCGTTCGCCGCATCGGCGCAGGGCAATGCCGAGGCCGCTCGCGACAAGGTCTCGATGTGCGTCGGTTGCCACGAGATTCCCGGCTACAAGACCGCCTTCCCGTCGGTCTACCGGGTGCCGATGATCGCCGGCCAGTCGGCCAAGTACATCGAGGCGGCGCTGCTCGCCTACCGCAAGGGCGAGCGCAGCCACCCCTCGATGCGTGCGATCGCGGGCAGCCTGAGCGATCAGGACATCGCCGACCTGGCGGCCTACTACGGCTCGAAATGAAGGCGACGGGACTCGAGACCATGACCAAGCTCTCCAAACTTAAACTCGCCGCCGCCCTGTCCGCCGCCGGATTCGCCTTCCTCGCCTCGCCGGCCGTGGCCGGCGACATCGCCAAGGGCAAGGAAAAGGCCGACCAGGTCTGCGCCGCCTGCCACGGCAAGGACGGCAACACGCCGATCGACCCGTCGTATCCGAAGCTCGCCGGCCAGTTCCGCGACTACCTGGAAACCGCGCTCACCGACTACCAGGCCGAGCGCCGCACCAACGCGATCATGGTGGGGCAGGCCAAGGCGCTGTCGCGCGAGGACATCCGGAACCTGGCTGCGTACTACGCGAGCCTGCCGACCCAGCTTTCGGTCCGGCGCTGAAACCGGGGCCCGGCTGCGGGGCTGCGCGACGCAGCCGCCGCATGAAGGCCGGCTCCCACTTCCTGGCGGCAACCAGAAGACTCAGCGGGTGCCGCGCTGCCGACGGCAGTGCGGCGTCGGCGTTGTGCTGGCCGGAGTACTCGGCCGCCAGCGCCTCGACCCTGGCAAGCAGTTGACGCCGTCCGGCATCCGACAGCCTCACGTTCACCACCCGCACGCTTTCGCCCGGGCCGTCGAAGCGCCAGTCGAGGAAGTCCTGCGCCTGCGATCGGAAGTAGCGCAGGATCGGCCCGTCGGGTAGCCACCTGAATGTGCGCGCCACCAGCAGCCGGAACCGGTTGTTCGGCATCAGCCTCAGGAAGCCCATGCGGTCCAGCCTGAGCAGGCAGCGCACGCAGTCTGCCGGCTCGATCCGGTAGAGCGCGACGATCTCGTCGAAATCCATCAGGTTCAGCGCGCAGACCGCGGTGGCGAACAGCTGTTCGTCGCCGACGATCTCGGCTTCCTGTTCCCACTCGAGCTGCGCGACCAGCGGCTCGGCACGCGCCAGGCCGCGAGCGAGTGCCGGGAAATCCAGGCCGATGGCCGCGCAGATGGCATCCAGCCGCTCGAGGTCGAAGTTGCGGCGGGCGAACATGCGCTTGACCGTGGCGGTGGACAGGCGAAGCCTGGCTGCCAGGTCTGCGTAGCTGATTCGCTGGGCGCGCAACTCGCGCTTCAGGCAATCGGTGAGCAGGGTGCTTGGGTCCATGGCCGCAGGATCGCCGGCGACGCCGCTGCCCGCAATCGGACTTCGCGCCTAGACCGCCCGGACGATCGGGGCGCGCACGGGCCCCCAGTGCCGGGGACCGATCCCAGACCTCGGGACGCTGTATTGCTGCAGTGCGGAATCTTGACTTTTCGGCGCAGGTTCGCATACTATGGGGGGTATACAGAAACCGCAGGGTGCCGACATCGGTCGCCCGGCCGGAACAGCCAGGAAGCCCAGATGAACGATCCGATCCGAAAGCCTTCCGCAGTGAACGCGATTGCCGCCGGGGCGCGCGGCCGGCCGGCGGTCGCTGTCGCGCTCGCCCTGCTGCTGGGCGCCGCGTTCTGGATGGTCGGGTCCGGCGGTCTGGCCGGCGTTCGCAGCGCCGAGGCGCGCGGTGCCGCAGAGTCCCCGGCGCAGGCGCCTCGGGTGCCGGTCGCCACGGTGGGCCGGGATCGTTTCGCCCAGGCCGAGAGCTGGGACGGCACGCTCCAGGCGGTGCGCGAGGCCACGATCGGCGCCCAGGCGCAGGGCCGCATCGTCAAGCTGCACGTACAGGCCGGCGACAAGGTGAAGGCCGGACAGACGCTGGCCGAGATCGATGCCCGCGAGGCCACGCTGGCCTTGTCGCGCGACCAGGCCCAGCTGGGCGAGTCGCAGGCCACGCTGGCCGAGGCGCGCGCCGCCCATGCGCGCAGCCGGGAGCTGTTCGAGAAGGGCTTCATCAGCAAGGCGGCGCTGGACCAGGCGGCGGCCGCGCTCAAGGTGGCCGAGGCGCGCCAGCGGCAGGCACAGGCCGGCATCGGCCTGTCGAGCGTGGCCACCGACCACACGGTGGTGCGCGCGCCCTGGGACGGCGTGGTCACCGCGGTACCGGTGCAGGTCGGCGACCTGGCCACGCCGGGGCGGCCCCTGTTCGAGCTGCATGCGCCCGACAAGCTGCGCGCGGTGGCCTTCCTTTCCAACAGCCGGGTCGCCGAAGTCGCCGCAGCGCCGCGCGCCTGGGTTCGCCTCGACGCGGCCGGCAAGGTCGAGCAGGTGGAGAGTGCGCAGATCGTCGCCATCCCGTCGGCCGACCCGGGGTCGGGCACCACCGAGATCCGGATCGAGCTCCCCGGCGGCGCGGCGCCCGGCGCGGACTGGGTGCCGGGACGCCATGTGCGCGTCGCTTTCGAACTGACGAGCGCCCAGCAGGCGCTGGTGGTTCCGGCGGCCAGCCTGCTGTTCCGCGGGGAACTGGTCGGGGTATACGTGGCCACCGATTCCGGGTTCGTGCTGCGGGCGGTGCGCGTCGGCCAGCGCTCGGGGGACTCCGTCGAGATCCTCTCCGGCCTGCGCGAAGGCGAGCGGATCGCCCTCGACCCGGTGCGCGCCGGCCTGAAGGGCGCGATGCCCGAAGCCCGCTGAGCGGGAGGCCGACATGAGCGAACCGGTGATCCACGAAGCGCCAGGCCACGACACGGCGACGGCCGGGGGGCAGGCGCCCAGGCTCGGCGTTTCCGGCCGCCTGGCCGGCTTCTTCCAGAACCACGCGCTGACCCCGCTGATCGCGATCGTGCTGATGCTGATCGGCATCTTCGCGGTGCTGGTCACGCCGCGCGAGGAAGAGCCGCAGATCGACGTCACGATGGCCACCGTCAGCATTCCGTTCCCCGGCGCCTCGGCGCGCGACGTCGAGCGGCTGGTGGCCACGCCCGCCGAGCGGGTCCTGTCGCGGATCGCCGGCGTCGAACACGTGTACTCGGTGTCGCGCCCCGACGGCGCGCTGGTCACGATCCAGTACGAGGTGGGCGTGCCTCGCACCGAGGCGCTGGTGCGCCTGTTCGACACGCTCGAGGCGCACTCCGACTGGCTGCCGCAGGGCCTGGGCGTGGGCGAGCCGCTGGTTCGCCCGATGGGCATCGACGACGTGCCGATCTGGAGCGTCACCCTCTGGGCGGAAGACGCCCGTCCCGCGGACGAGCTGGCGCGCGTCGCCCGCTCGGTCGAGCAGGAGCTCAAGCGGGTGCCCGGCACCCGCGACGTGATGCTGCACGGCGCGCCCGAACGCGCGGTCCGCGTGCTGCTCGACGCCGGCCGCATGCGCAGCGCGGGCATCCCGGTCGAGCGGCTGGCGGCTCGCCTGCAGGGCGTCAATGTGTCGATGCCGGCGGGAACGCTGCTGCGCGACGGCGGCGCCATCCAGGTCCAGACCGGCGACTTCCTGCGCTCGGCCGAGGACGTCTCCTCGCTGGTGGTAGGCGCGCGCGAGGGCCGTCCGGTCTACCTGCGCGACGTGGCCACGGTCGAGGCGGGGCCGGCGCCGGCCTCGCGTTACGTCTGGCACATGCCCTCCGAAGGCAGCGTTCACCCGGCGGTCACGATCGCGGTCACCAAGAAGCCGGGCGAGAACGCGGTCGACGTCGCCAGGGGGCTGGACGCGCGCTTCGCGGCGCTGGTCGACGCGGTGGTGCCTTCCGACGTCTCGCACACGGTCACCCGCAACTACGGCGAGACCGCCGCGCAGAAGGCCTCGCAGCTGATGCAGAAGCTGGCCTTCGCGACCGCCTCGGTGATCCTGCTGGTGGGGCTGGCGCTCGGCGTGCGCGAGGCGGTGATCGTGGGCGCCGCGGTGATCCTGACGCTCACCGCCACGCTGTTCGCGTCCTGGGCCTGGGGCTTCACGCTGAACCGGGTGTCGCTGTTCGCGCTGATCTTCTCGATCGGCATCCTGGTCGACGACGCCATCGTGGTGGTCGAGAACATCCATCGCCACCGCGCGCTCGAGCCGGGCGCGCCGCTGTCGAAGATCATCCCGATCGCGGTCGACGAGGTCGGCGGCCCCACCATCCTGGCCACCCTGACCGTGATCGCGGCGCTGCTGCCGATGGCCTTCGTGAGCGGCCTGATGGGCCCCTACATGAGCCCGATCCCGATCAACGCGTCGATGGGCATGATGTTGTCGCTGGCGATCGCCTTCATCGTGACGCCCTGGCTGGCGCTCAAGCTGATGAAGTCGGGCGGGGCGGCGCATCACGGCAAGGTCGCCACGATGCTCGAACGCGGCTTCGGCGGCCTGCTGGCGCGCTTCGTGACCCGCCCCGGCGCGGCGGCCGGCCGGCTGTTCCTGGGCCTGCTGGTGATCGTCGGCCTGGCCGGCGCGGTGGCGCTGGTTCCCTTGCAGGCGGTCATCCTGAAGATGCTGCCCTTCGACAACAAGTCGGAGTTCCAGGTGGTGGTCGACATGCCGGCCGGCACCTCGGTCGAAACCACCAACGCGGTGCTGGTCGAGCTGGCGCAGAAGCTCGCGGGCGCGCCCGAGGTGACGCACGTGCAGGGCTATGCCGGCACCGCGTCGCCGATCACCTTCAACGGCCTCGTGCGCCAGTACAACATGCGCTCGCTGGCCGAGCAGGGCGACCTGCAGGTCACGCTGGCCGGCAAGGAGGAGCGCAAGGAGCAGAGCCACGCGATCGCCACCCGCCTGCTGCCGGAGCTGGAGAAGATCGCGGCGCCCCATCGCGCGCGGATCAAGCTGGTCGAGGTGCCGCCGGGGCCGCCGGTCATGTCGCCGATCGTGGCCGAGGTCTACGGTCCCGACGACGCGGGCCGCGCCGAGCTGGCGCGCCGGATCGAATCGGCCTTCCGGGAAGTGCCGGGCATCGTCGCGATCGACACCTCGCTCGAGCAGCCCGCGCCCAAGCTGCAGCTGGTGGTCAAGCGCAGCCGCGCGGCCACGCTGGGCATCGCCGATTCCAGCGTGGCGCTGGCCGCGCGCGCGGCGCTCTCCGGCCACGACGCCACCTGGATGCGCACGCCCGACGCGATCGATCCGGTGCCGGTGCGGCTGCAGCTGCCCGAGACCTCGCGCGGCGCGCTGGCCTCGGTGCTGGCGATGCCGGTGGCCGCGGCCGACGGCCGCATGGTGCCGCTCTCGGAGCTGGTCGACGTGGTCGAGACCGGCCGCGACATGCCGATCATGCACAAGGACCTGGTGCCGGTCACCTACGTGTTCGGCGACATGGCGGCGGTGGCCGGCAACAGCATCGACAGCCCGCTCTACGGCATGTTCGCGTTGCGCGGCAAGCTCGCGGAGGCTGCGCTGCCCGGCACCGGCGAGCTGGGCGAGCACTTCTTCGCGCAGCCGCAGGACACGCTGCGCGGCTATTCGCTGAAGTGGGACGGCGAGTGGCAGATCACCTGGGAGACCTTCCGCGACATGGGCCTGGCCTATGGCGTGGGCCTGATCCTGATCTACCTGCTGGTGGTGGCGCAGTTCCGCTCGTACCTGACGCCGCTGATCATCATGGCGCCGATCCCGCTGACCATCATCGGCGTGATGCCCGGGCACGCGCTGCTCGGCGCGCAGTTCACCGCCACCTCGATGATCGGGATGATCGCGCTGGCCGGCATCATCGTGCGCAACTCGATCCTGCTGGTCGACTTCATCCAGCTCGAGACCGCGCGCGGCGTGCCCTTCGCCGAGGCGGTCGTGCGCTCGGCCGCGGTGCGCGCGCAGCCGATCCTGCTGACCGCGCTGGCCGCGATGCTCGGCGCCTTCTTCATTCTCGACGACCCGATCTTCAGCGGCCTCGCGGTCTCGCTGATCTTCGGGATCCTGGTCTCGACGCTGCTCACGCTCGTCGTGATCCCGGTCCTTTACTACATCGTCTGGCGCAAGCCGGCATCCAGAGCGGCCTGAGAAGGCCCATTCGAAAGGAGCATGAAAATGTCCGAAGTCCAACGTCCGATGATGACCACCGAACGGTTCATCCGCATCTTCGCCGGCGCGGTGGTCCTGCTTTCCCTGGGCCTGGGCGTGCAGGGCAGCCCGATCTTCGTCAGCCAGAACTTCCTCTGGCTGACCGCCTTCGTCGGCCTGAACCTGTTCCAGAGCGGCTTCACCCGCCTGTGCCCGCTCGAGACCATCTTGCGCCGCGTCTTCAAGATGCCCAGCGGCGAGGGCGGCGCGGCCTGCAGCCGCT
Source organism: Lautropia sp. SCN 70-15 (assembly GCA_001724315.1). Classification (GTDB taxonomy): domain Bacteria; phylum Pseudomonadota; class Gammaproteobacteria; order Burkholderiales; family Burkholderiaceae_E; genus Zeimonas. The sequence goes on from MEEC01000079.1 coordinate 6,500, forward strand.
GAGAATCGGGCTGCGGCCTGCGCAACCGAAGCCTGCTGCAACCCGAACCGGTGGCCGCGATCGTTCCGGTCGCGGGCGCCTGACAGGAGTCTGGCAATGCCCGAAGTCGACACCCCCCAAGCCGAAGCGGGCCGGGCGCCCGAGGGCGCGCTGGCGCACGGCGAGGGCCGCAAGGACATCCTGCGCCGCCTGCGCCGCGTCGAAGGACAACTGCGCGGCGTGATGCGAATGATCGAGGAGGGCGAGGGCTGCATGCCGGTCGCCCAGCAGCTGAGCGCTGCCCGCAAGGCGCTCGACGCGGTGTTCTTCCGGATGACCGTCTGTTACCTGGAGCAGGAGCTCGCTGATGGCGAAGGCCTGGACGACGAGACGGCCGAGAAGCTGCGCACCGTGGGCACGCTGCTGGGCAAGTACGGCTGAGAGAATGCGGGACTCGAACCCGATCGTACGGAGCCCCGCATGACCGACATCCCGCAGGCCGCCACGCCGGCCTTTGCCACCACCGACCTGTGCGACGACAACGAGCCGCTGCTGGCCACCGGCGAGTTGCGCGTCCTGCCGCCGGTCTACCGCGCCTGGGGTCGGCACGCGCGCTTCGCCGGCCCGGTGGCCACCGTGCGCTGCGACGACGACAACTCGATGGTGCGCAAGGCCCTCGAGACGCCCGGCCAGGGCCGCGTGCTGGTCGTCGACGGCGGCGGCAGCCTGCGCTGCGCGCTGCTGGGGGGCAACCTGGCGGTGCTGGCCGAGAAGAACGGCTGGGCCGGCGTGCTGGTCGACGGCTGCGTGCGCGACACCGCCGAGATCGACGCCTGCCGGATCGGCGTGCGGGCGCTGGCCGCGCATCCGCGGCGCAGCGACCGGCGCGGCAGCGGCGAGCGCGAGGTGTCCGTCGAGATCCGCGGCGTTAAGATCGCGCCGGGCGACTGGTGCTATGCGGATGCCGATGGCGTGGCGATCGCCGACCGGGCGCTGCACGCAGTCTGAGCCGCTGGCGACGCGCGTTCAGCGCACGGTCCGGACCCGCAGCACCTCGAGCCGCGCGTCGACCACGCCGGCCTGCACCATTTCCAGTTGTTCCGCCGCGGCCTGCGACACGTCGCCGATCCGGCCCTGGGTCGAGGGGCCGCGGTCGTTCACGCGAACGATCACGCTCTTGCCGTTCTCGAGGTTGGTGACCCGCACCCGGGTGCCGAAGGGCAGGGTGCGGTGGGCCATCGTCATCGCCTCGGGGTCGAAGCGCTCGCCGCTGGCCGTGCGACGGCCGGCGAACTTGCGGCCGTAGTAGGCGATCCGCCCGGTCTGGGTGACGCGCTCGGGCGCGCGGCCCGCGTCGCTGCGTCCGGGTTCTGGCCGGGAGCCGGGTGCGGTTTCCGAGGCGCCGGCCGATGCCGGCGGCGCGGCCAGCGACTCCAGCGGGGCGGTCAGGAAGGGCAGGGCGCCGGGCGCGCCGGGCCTCTGCTGGGCATGGGCCGGCTGTGCGGCGGCAGCGACCAGCAGGCCGCAGGCGGCGGCCAGCCGGGCCGCGAATTGAAGCGTCTTCGGGATTCGGTCGATCATGTTCCGTTCTTCGATCGGCGTCAGCGCCTCGGGGAAGCATCCTAACCTGCCGGACCGGCGGGCGCGCCTCGCTGCAGCGGGGCGGTCGATCAGAAGCGGATCGCGACCTTGCCGAAGTGCCGGCCCGAGCGCAGGTGCTCGAGCGCGGGCAGCAGTTCCTCGAAGGCGAATTCGCGGTCGACGACCGGCTTCAGGCGGTGCTGTGCCATGGCCCGCGACATCGCCTCGAAATCGTCGGTGTTGCCCACGGTGATGCCCTGCATCCGGATGTGGCGGGTGACCACCTGGCCGAGCGGCGCGGCCAGCGTGCCGCCGGAAAGCACGCCGATCAGGCTGATCGTGCCGCCGGTGCGCACCGCGCGCAGCGACTGCGCGAGGGTGTGCTGGCCGCCCAGCTCGATCACGTGGTCCACGCCTTCGCCGCCCGCGATCTCGCGGGCGCGGCGGCCCCATTCGGGCACCTCGGTGTAGTTGATCCCTTCGTCGGCGCCCAGTTCGCGGGCGCGCGCCAGCTTGGCGTCGGCCGACGAGGTGACGATCACGCGCGCGCCGTGCATCCTGGCGATCTGGATCGCGAAGAGCGCCACGCCGCCGGTGCCCTGCACCAGCACGGTGTCGCCCGCGCGGATGCGGCCCTCGGTCACCAGCGCGCGCCAGGCGGTCAGCGCCGCGGTGGGCAGCGTGGCCGCCTCCACGTCGCTCAGGTGCGCCGGCGGCGCGGCGGCGGCAGTCTCGTCGACCACCATGTACTCGGCCATCGTGCCGTCGACCTCGCTGCCCAGCGCCTGCTCGAACTTCCGGTTGTCGGGCGCGCCCGAGGCCCAGGTCTGGAAGTACATCGGGCAGGCGCGGTCGCCGACCCGGAAGCGGGTCACCTCCGGCCCGACCGACTCGACGACGCCCGCGCCGTCGCACAGCATGATCAGCGGCAGCGGCTTCATCCGCTGGCCGTAGCCCCGCAGCGGCACCAGCAGGTCGCGGTAGTTGACCGCCGCGGCGCGCATCGCGATGCGGATCTGGCCGCGACCGGGCACCGGGTCGGGCCGGGTGGACAGCTTCACGCCGTCCATCGACCAGTTGCCTTCGACCTGAAAGACCTTCATCGGGCGATCTCCTCGATGTGCTCGGTGCCGGCGGCGGCGGTTCGCGGTGCCGGCGACGCTCGTTCGTTCGGTCAGAGCAGGCCGTCGAAGGCGATGCAGTCGACTTCGTCGCCCACCGCCACCGACTCCTGTCCATGGTGCAGGACCACGATGCAGTTCGCCTCGGACATCGAGCGCAGCACGCCCGAGCCCTGGCTGCCGATGCTGCGCACCGACATCGCGCCGTCGGCCTCGCGTATCAGGCGGGCGCGCTGGTACTCGGTGCGGCCCGGCCGCTTGCGGAAGGCGGTCTGCGAGCGGGCGCGCACGAAGGGCAGCGCTTCGGGCTCGGCGCCCATCATCCGCAGCAGCGCCTCGCGGGCGAAGAAGTAGAAGGTGATCATGACCGCCACCGGGTTGCCGGGCAGTCCGAAATAGGCGGCGCTGCCGATCTTGCCGAAGGCCATCGGTCGCCCCGGGCGCATGGCGATCGTCCAGAACGCGATGTCGCCGAGCTTGTTCATCACCTGCCTGGTGAAGTCGGCCTCGCCGACCGACACGCCGCCCGAGGACACGATCGCGTCGGCCGATTCGGCGGCGATCCGCACCGCGCGCGCCAGCGATTCGGGGTCGTCGCGGACCACGCCCATGTCGATGACCTCGACGCCGAGCCGGGTCAGCATGCCCCAGATCGTGTAGCGGTTGCTGTCGTAGACCTCGCCCGGCGCCAGGGGTTCGCCGACCGAGCGCAACTCGTCGCCGGTGGAGAAGAAGGCCACGCGCAGCCTGCGTCGCACCGGCACCTCGGCGAAACCCAGCGAGGCCATCAGGCCCAGGTCGGCCGGCGCGATTCGCTTGCCTGCGCGCAGCGCGGGCTTGCCGCAGGCAAGGTCTTCGCCGCGCAGCCGGCGGTTCTGGCCTGCCTGCTGGCCGGCCGGAATCTCGACCCGGTCGCCCTCGACCCTGACCACTTCCTGGATCACGACGGTGTCGAAGCCGGCGGGCATCACCGCGCCGGTCATC
>MEEC01000080.1 GCA_001724315.1 Lautropia sp. SCN 70-15
CCTCCGGCGACTGCAGGCGCTCTTTCTCGGGCGGCGGCGTGTCGTTGATCAGGTAGGGGCGGATCGAGTGGTACTGCTTGAAGAACTGGGTCATGTCGACGATCAGGTCGCGGATGACCGGCAGCCCGGGCAGCGGCTTGAGGACGATTGGCTCCTTCAGGTCGCGAAGGTTGGTGATGCAGGCCAGGCCGTTCTTGCCGTTGATGTTCATCGCGTCGGACCCGCAAACGCCTTCGCGGCAGGAGCGGCGGAACGCGATCGAGTCGTCGGTCGCCTGCTTGATGCGCATCAGCGCGTCGAGCAGCATCTTGTCGGTGGGCAGGAGCTCGACCTCGAGGTCCTGCATGTAGGGCTTGGCGTCCTTGTCGGGATCGTAGCGATAGATCGAGAACTTCACGACGCGTTTGGCCTGCGCGCCCGACGGGGTCACGCTGACCGGGGATTCGACCACTGCGCTCATCGCTGCTCCTGCGCTCGTTCGGTGTGTCTGTGGGCTGGGCTCGGAAAGGCGCGCGTCAGAACGTGCGCGCCTTCGGCTGGAAGGTCTCGACCGTGAGCGGCTTCATCGTCACCGGCTTGTAGTCGAGGCGGTTGCCTTCCGAGAACCACAGCGTGTGCTTGATCCAGCTGGCGTCGTCGCGCTCGGGATAGTCTCGGTGCGCGTGGGCGCCGCGGCTCTCCTTGCGGGCCTCGGCCGACACGATCGTGGCCTTGGCGGTCTCGATCAGGTTGGCGACTTCCAGCGCCTCGACCCGCGCGGTGTTGAACACCTGCGACTTGTCCTTCACGTGGATGTCGTTGCAGCGCCCCTCGATCTCGAGGATCTTCTGCACGCCCTGCTCGAGCAGCTCGCTGGTGCGGAACACGCCGCAGTGGGCCTGCATCGTGCGGCGGATGTCGTTGGCCACGTCCTGCGCGTTCTCGCCGGACTTCGAGCCGTCGATGCGCGCCAGCCGGGCCAGCGCGTTGTCGCCGGCGTCGCGCGGCAGCGGCTTCTGGGCGCCGTCCTTGAGCTTCGAGGCCACGATGTGGTTGCCGGCCGCGCGGCCGAACACCAGCAGGTCGAGCAGCGAGTTGGTGCCCAGGCGATTGGCGCCGTGGACCGACACGCAGGCGCACTCGCCGATCGCGTACAAGCCGCCCAGCACCGCGTTGGGGTTGCCGTCCTTCGGGACGACCACCTGCCCGTGGTAGTTGGTCGGGATGCCGCCCATCTGGTAGTGGATGGTGGGCACGACCGGGATCGGGTCCTTGATCGGGTCGACGTTGGCGAACTTGATCGCGATCTCGCGGATCGAGGGCAGCCGCTTCATGATGGTCTCGGCGCCCAGGTGATCGAGCTTGAGCAGCACGTGATCGCCGTCGGGGCCCGCGCCGCGGCCTTCCTTGATCTCCTGGTCCATCGAGCGCGACACGAAGTCGCGCGGCGCCAGGTCCTTCAGGGTGGGCGCGTAGCGCTCCATGAAGCGCTCGCCGTGCTTGTTCAGCAGGATGCCGCCCTCGCCGCGCACGCCCTCGGTGATCAGCACGCCCGCGCCGGCCACGCCGGTGGGGTGGAACTGCCAGAACTCCATGTCCTCGAGCGGAATGCCGGCGCGCGCCGCCATGCCCATGCCGTCGCCGGTGTTGATGAAGGCATTGGTCGAGGCCTGCCAGATCCGGCCGGCGCCGCCGGTGGCCAGCACCGTGACCTTGGCCTCGAGGATCATCACCTGGCCGGTTTCCATCTCGAGCGCGATGACGCCGACGCAGTCGCCCTCGCTGTCGCGGATCAGGTCGAGCGCCATCCACTCCACGAAGAACTGGGTGCGGGCGCGCACGTTGCGCTGGTAGAGCGTGTGCAGCAGCGCGTGGCCGGTGCGGTCGGCGGCGGCGCAGGCGCGCTGCACCGGCTTCTCGCCGAAGTTGGCGGTGTGCCCGCCGAAGGGGCGCTGGTAGATCGTGCCGTCGGGATTGCGGTCGAACGGCATGCCGAAGTGCTCGAGCTCGTAGACGACCTTGGGCGCCTCGCGGCACATGAACTCGATCGCGTCCTGGTCGCCCAGATAGTCCGACCCCTTGACGGTGTCGAACATGTGCCAGTACCAGTTGTCCTCGCTCATGTTGCCCAGCGACGCGCCGATGCCGCCCTGGGCGGCCACCGTGTGCGAGCGGGTCGGGAAGACCTTGGACAGCACCGCCACGCTGTAGCCGGCCTCGGCCAGCTGCAGCGAGCAGCGCATGCCGGCGCCGCCGGCGCCGACGATCACCGCGTCGAACTTGCGCCGCGGAAGGTTGTTCGACAGATGGTTCAGCACGTCGGCCATCTCAGACGCTCCAGAGAATCATGATCGCCCAAATGGCGTAGCCGACCAGCGCAACGATCGTGGCGATCAGCAGGAACAGGCGAAGGCCCGTGGGCTTGATGTAGTCCATGAATATGTCGCGCACGCCGACCCAGGCGTGCCAGACCAGCGACACCAGCGCGAGCAGCGTGAGCACCTTCATCCAGGTGGACGCGAACATGCCGGCCCAGCTGCCGTAGCTGAGCTCGGGCAGCGCGAACAGCCAGCCCAGCAGCACCAGCGTGTACACGACCAGGATCACCGCTGTGATCCGTTGCGCGAGCCAGTCGCGCAGGCCATAGTGCGCGCCGACGATCAGTCGTTTGGTCGTCATGGTTCAGAACACTCCGAAGATCTTCAGCGCCACCAGCAGGGTCAGCGTGAGGCTGACCGCCAGGACCGCCGCCGCCGAGCTGCGCGAGGCCGCCTTCTCGACGCCCACGTGCATGTCGAGGAACAGGTAGCGGATGCCCGCGCACAGGTGGTGCAGGTAGGCCCAGGCCAGCGCGAGCAGCACCAGCTTGGCGAACCAGTGCGAGACGATCGCGCGGTAGTTCTCGAAGCTGATCTCCGACACCAGGCTCTGCTGGAACAGGTACAGGACGAAGGGCAGGCCCACCAGGAACATCAGCGCGCCGCTCACCCGATGGAGGATCGACACGATGCCCGCGAGAGGCAATCGGTAGCCGACGATCTGGGTGACGTGGATGTTCCTGAATTCCGGGCGGGGTCTGCCCGCTGATTTTTCTGCCGCGTCGGCCATGGCGTCCTCTTGGATGCAAAACCTTTACATTTTGACGCAAATTGGCGCATCGCACCAACGCGTCGGGCCGCCTGCAGGGTATTTCCGGACCCCGTTGCGCCCCGGGACTGACTCAGATCAGCTCGTTGTAGTAGTGGTGGTTCGTGGTGACCGAATACCCGCGCCGCAGCTCCACCGGCCGGTCTTCGTAGGTATAGGTGAGCCGCTCCACGAGCAGGAGCGGCGAACCCGGCGCCACGTCGAGCTCGCGCGCGAGCGCCGCATCGGCCGCGATCGCCTTCAGCCTTTCGGTGGCGCGGATCATCCGCGTGCCGAATTCCGCTTCGAACAACCCGTACAGCGGGCCGCTGTAGGCGGCCAGCCGCTCCGCGGACAGGCCGCGAAACCGCGCGCCCGGCAGCCAGATCTCGTCGAGCACCTCGGGGCGATCCTCGACCTCGAGCATGCGGCGAATCTGGATGACCGTCTCCCCGGTGCGAAGCTGGAGCAGCCGCGCGATCTCCACCGGCGCGCGCAGTCTTCGACAGTCCAGGATGTGGCTGGNCGCCGGCAGGCTCGTCGGGCCGGATCCGCAGGAACCGGAACTGGGTGCGGACTTCGTGGTGCGAGGCCACGAAGGTGCCCCGCCCCTGGCGCCTGACCAGCAGATGGCCCGCCGCAAGTTCGTCGATCGCCTTGCGCACCGTGCCCTGGCTCACCCGGAAGCGCGCCGCCAGCTCAGTCTCGCTCGGGATGGCCTCGCCCGGCTTCCACTCGCCCTCCTGCAGGCTGCGCATCAGCAGCGCCTGGATCTGGCGGTAGAGCGGCGCGAAGGTCGGCGCGCCGTGGACCGGCGCCGCCGTCTTCGCCCCGTGCCGGGAAGCGGGTTTCGGCGTGCCCCGGCCGGCCGGGCGGGGGGCGCCCCCGGGGTCTCCGGACGGATGGTTCAGCACATCGTTCATGAACCGGATTGAACCACGGACCGGGCCGTGAAGTCCAGTTTCTTATGTCTTATATAAGATATAAAGCCAGGTTGACAGGGCGGTGCGGCGGACCTAAACTCGCCGCCATCCGGGCCCGGCCCGTTCGCGCGGCCGCCTGCGGGCGCCGCCAGCGCCCCGGCCGCGCCCGTCCGATCCCCCTCATCGCAAAGGTCAGACAATGTCCAAACCCGCAAAGCGCGTCGCGGTCACCGGCGCCGCCGGCCAGATCGGTTACAGCCTGCTCTTCCGCATCGCCAACGGCGACATGCTCGGCAAGGACCAGCCGGTCATCCTCCAGCTGCTCGACATCACCCCGGCGCTGCCCGCGGTGCGCGGCGTGGTCATGGAGCTCGAGGACTGCGCCTTCCCGCTGCTGGCCGGCGTAGTGGTCACCGACGACCCGAAGGTGGCGTTCAAGGATGCGGACTACGCGCTGCTGGTCGGTGCCCGCCCCCGCAGCAAGGGCATGGAGCGAAAGGACCTGCTCGAGGCCAACGGCGCGATCTTCACGGTGCAGGGCCGCGCGCTCGACGAGGCGGCCAGCCGCGACGTGCGCGTGCTGGTGGTCGGCAACCCGGCCAACACCAACGCCTACATCGCGATGAAATCGGCTCCGAGCCTGCCGAAGAAGAACGTCACCGCCATGCTGCGCCTGGACCACAACCGGGCGCTGTCGCAGCTGGCGGCCCGGACCGGCAAGCCGGTCGACCAGATCGAGAAGCTCGCGGTCTGGGGCAACCACAGCCCGACCATGTATCCGGACTATCGCTTCGCCACGATCGGCGGGCAGTCGGTCAAGGCCATGATCAACGACGACGCCTGGAACCGGGACACCTTCATCCCCACGGTGGGCAAGCGCGGCGCGGCGATCATCGAGGCGCGCGGCCTGTCGTCGGCGGCCTCCGCCGCCAACGCGGCGATCGATCACATGCGCGACTGGGCGCTGGGCACGAACGGCCGCTGGGTCACGATGGGCATCCCGTCGGACGGCTCCTACGGCATCCCCGAGGACATCATGTACGGCTTCCCGGTCACCTGCGCCAATGGCGAGTACACGATGGTCAAGGGCCTGGAGATCGACGAGTTCAGCCGCTCGAAGATGGACGCGACGCTCAAGGAGCTCTTCGAGGAGCGCGACGGCGTCGCCCACCTGCTCGGCTGAGGCCGCGCGCCGCGCCGCCCTCCCCGCGCGCCCGCCCTGCCCCGCCCATCGGGGCGGCGGCCGCGCCCGCAAGCGAAACCGCAACGAGACCGAGATGACACAGACCGCTGGCCAGAAGTTCAGGCAGGCCCTCGCCGACGAGAAGCCCCTGCAGATCCCGGGCGCGATCAACGCGAACCACGCGCTGCTGGTGCGCAACGCCGGCTTCCGCGCCGTCTACCTGTCGGGCGGCGGCGTGGCCGCGGGCTCGCTGGGCCTGCCCGACCTGGGCATCTCGGGGCTCGACGACGTGCTGACCGACGTGCGCCGCATCACCGACGTCTGCGACCTGCCGCTGCTGGTCGACGTGGACACCGGCTTCGGCGCCTCGGCCTTCAACGTGGCCCGCACCACGAAGTCGCTGATCAAGTTCGGCGCCGCAGCGATGCACATCGAGGATCAGGTCGGCGCCAAGCGCTGCGGCCATCGCCCCGGCAAGGAGATCGTCTCGCAGCAGGAGATGGTCGACCGTATCAAGGCCGCGGCCGATGCGCGCACCGACGATTCCTTCTTCATCATGGCGCGCACCGACGCGCTGGCCGTCGAGGGCATCGAGTCGGCGATCGAGCGCTCGATCGCCTGCATGGAGGCCGGCGCCGACGGCATCTTCGCCGAGGCGCTGACCGATCTGTCGATGTACCGCCGCTTCGTCGACGCGGTGAAGGCCCCGGTGCTGGCCAACATCACCGAGTTCGGGCAGACGCCGCTGTTCACGGTCGACGAGCTCGCCTCGACCGGCGTGGCGATGGTCCTGTACCCGCTGTCGGGCTTCCGCGCCGCGAACAAGGCCGCGCAGAACGTCTACGAGGCGCTGCGCCGCGACGGCACGCAGAAGGCGGTCGTCGAGACGATGCAGACCCGCAAGGAGCTCTACGACGCGATCGGCTACTGGGACTACGAGCGCAAGCTCGACGAGCTGTTCGCCAAGTCGCGCTGAGCATTTCGCGCCGCACCCGTCGCGCCGCCCCTGCCGCGCCGACTCGCTCGGCGCACCGAGACACCGGATAGACCCGAGGAAGAACTGATGAGCAAAGAGACTCCCGCCGCCGGATTCAAGCCCAAGAAGTCGGTCGCCCTGTCGGGCGTGACCGCGGGCAACACCGCACTGTGCACCGTGGGCCGCAGCGGCAACGACCTGCACTATCGCGGCTACGACATCCTCGACATCGCCGACGTCGCCGAGTTCGAGGAGATCGCCTACCTGCTGGTGCACGGCAAGCTGCCCAACCGCGCCGAGCTCGCGGGCTACAAGGCCAGGCTGCGCGCGATGCGCGGCCTGCCCGCCAACGTGATGGACGCGCTCGAGAGCCTGCCGGCCTCGTCGCACCCGATGGACGTCATGCGCACCGGCGTCTCGGCCCTGGGCTGCCAGCTTCCCGAGAAGGACGACCACAACACGCCGGGCGCGCGCGACATCGCCGACCGGCTGATGGCCTCGCTGGGCTCGATGCTGCTGTACTGGTATCACTACAGCCACAACGGCAAGCAGATCGACGTCGAGACCGACGACGACTCGATCGGCGGCCACTTCCTGCACCTGCTGCACGGCCGCGAGCCCTCGGCCGAGTGGGTGCGCGCCATGCACACCTCGCTGAACCTCTACGCCGAGCACGAGTTCAACGCGTCCACCTTCACCTGCCGCGTGATCGCGGGCACCGGCTCGGACATGTACTCGGCGATCACCGGCGGCATCGGCGCGCTGCGCGGCCCCAAGCACGGCGGCGCCAACGAGGTCGCCTTCGAGGTCCAGAAGCGCTACGACACGCCGGACGAGGCCGAGGCCGACATCCGCCGCCGCGTCGAGAACAAGGAAGTCATCATCGGCTTCGGCCACCCGGTCTACACGATCGCCGACCCGCGCAACAAGATCATCAAGGAAGTCGCGCGCAAGCTCTCGAAGAGCGCCGGCGACATGAAGATGTTCAACATCGCCGAGCGGCTCGAGACCGTCATGTGGGACATCAAGAAGATGTTCCCCAACCTCGACTGGTTCAGCGCGGTCAGCTACCACATGATGGGCGTGCCCACCGCGATGTTCACGCCGCTCTTCGTGATCGCCCGCACCTCGGGCTGGGCGGCGCACGTGATCGAGCAGCGGATCGACAACAAGATCATCCGCCCGAGCGCGAACTACACCGGCCCCGAGGACCGGAAGTTCGTGCCGATCGACAAGCGCAAGTATTCGCCCGCCCACCCTTCGCCGACCGGGGCGCTTGTGACAGCCATGACCCGCATCCCCGCCGCCAGCGCCCTGCGCTCGTTCGCGGCGTCGGCTGCGGCGAGCATCGCGCTGTCGCCCGCGGGTGCGGCCCTGGCCCAGTCCGCGCCCGCCCGGCCCGCGGCAAGCGCCCCGGATGCCGGGTCGACCGACTATCCGCGCCGCAGTGCCGGCCTCTGGGAGGTGCGCTCGGTGGGCGCGCAGGCCGCCGGGCTGCCGCCGGTGCGGCAGTGCGTGGGCGCCGGCACCGACACGGCCGCCCACCACCTGGACCGCAGCCCCGGGCGGCGGGGCGCCTGCGAGTTCGGCCCCTTCCGGCGCGCCGGCGCGGCCTGGCTCGCCGAGTCCGAATGCCGCCAGGGGCGCACCCTGGTGAGCACCCGCGCCATCGTCACCGGCGACCTGGAGTCGGCCTACCGGATCGACACGCTGGTGCGCTACGATCCGCCGCTCGCCGGCACGAAGCGCGAAGACCGGGACGCGCTCGAGGCGCGCCGCCTGGGCCCCTGCCTCCCGGGGCAGGCGCCAGGCGACGTCGTCGTTCCCGGAATGGGCACCCTGCACATGGGCATCGGCGAGCCTCGCCGCGGCCCCCGTCCGTAGTCACACGAACCTTCTTCTTCGACGAGGTCATCCAATGTCCACCAACGCGTTCAACACGCTGAAGGACTTCAAGCTGAAGTCCGGCAAGACGGGCAAGTTCCATTCGCTGCCGGCCCTGGCGCGCAAGTTCCCCAACGTCAAGCGCCTGCCGATCTCGATCCGGATCGTCCTCGAGTCGGTCCTGCGCAACTGCGACGGCAAGAAGGTCACCCAGGCCCACATCGAGCAGCTGGCGAACTGGAAGCCCAACGACAAGCGGGTCGACGAGATCCCCTTCGTGGTCGCGCGCGTGGTGCTGCAGGACTTCACCGGCGTGCCGCTGCTGGCCGACCTCGCCGCGATGCGCGGCGTGGCCGCGCAGATGAAGCGCGACCCCAAGACGATCGAGCCGCTGGTGCCGGTCGACCTGGTGGTGGACCACTCGGTCATGATCGACCACTTCCGCACGCCGAACGCGCTCGACCTGAACATGAAGCTGGAGTTCCAGCGCAACGCCGAGCGCTACCAGTTCATGAAGTGGGGCATGCAGGCCTTCGACACCTTCAAGGTCGTGCCCCCGGGCATCGGCATCGTCCACCAGGTCAACCTGGAGTACCTGGCACGCGGCGTGCACAAGAACAAGGCGGGTGTCCATTACCCCGACTCGCTGGTCGGCACCGACAGCCACACCACGATGATCAACGGCATCGGCGTGGTCGGCTGGGGCGTGGGCGGCATCGAGGCCGAGGCCGGGATGCTGGGCCAGCCGGTCTACTTCCTGACGCCCGACGTGGTCGGCGTGCACCTGAAGGGCAAGCTGCGCGAGGGCTGCACCGCCACCGACCTGGTGCTGACCATCACCGAGATGCTGCGCCGCGAGAAGGTCGTCGGCAAGTTCGTCGAGTTCTTCGGCGAGGGCACCCGCTCGCTGGCCGTGCCCGACCGCGCGACCATCGCCAACATGGCCCCCGAATACGGCGCCACGATGGGTTTCTTCCCCGTCGACGAGAAGACCATCGACTACTTCGAAGGAACCGGCCGCACCAAGGACGAGATCGACGCGCTCGAGAGCTACTTCAAGGCCCAGGGCCTGTTCGGCGTGCCCAAGGCCGGCCAGGTCGACTATTCCAAGGTGCTCGAGCTCGACCTGTCGACGGTCACCCCGTCGCTGGCCGGCCCGAAGCGTCCGCAGGACCGGATCGAGATCGGCAAGGTCAAGGGCACCTTCGCGGACCTGTTCTCGAAGCCGGTGGCCGAGAACGGCTTCAACAAGAGCGCCGACGACCTCGGCAAGACCTACAAGACCAGCGCCGGCACCGAGCTGCACAACGGCGACGTGCTGATCGCCGCGATCACCTCCTGCACCAACACCTCGAACCCGGGCGTCCTGCTGGCCGCCGGCCTGCTGGCCAAGAAGGCGGTCAAGCTCGGGCTGACGGTCAAGCCGCACATCAAGACCTCGCTGGCTCCCGGCTCGCGCGTGGTCACCGATTACCTCGAGCGCGCCAAGCTGCTGCCCTACCTGGCCGAGCTCGGCTTCAGCGTCGCGGCCTACGGCTGCACGACCTGCATCGGCAACGCCGGCGACCTGACCCCGGACATCAACGAGGCGATCACCGCCAACGACATGGTCTGCGCGGCGGTGCTGTCGGGCAACCGGAACTTCGAGGCGCGGATCCACCCGAACCTGCGCGCGAACTTCCTGGCCTCGCCGCCGCTGGTCGTGGCCTACGCGATCGCCGGCAACGTGAACGTCGACCTGATGACCGAGCCGATCGGCAAGGACAGGAAGGGCCGGGACGTGTTCATCGGCGACATCTGGCCGACCACCGACGAGATCCACGGGCTGATGAAGTACGCGATGGACCCGAGGACCTTCAAGCGCCTGTACTCCGACCTGACGAAGGACCACGTGCTGTGGAACAAGGTGCCGTCGGCGTCGGGCCAGGTCTACGACTGGCCGAAGTCCACCTACATCGCCGAGCCGCCCTTCTTCGGCGGGTTCGCACTGCAGCCGGGCAACTTCGACTCGTCGATCCGCGGCGCCCGCGCCCTGGGCCTGTTCGGCGACTCGATCACCACCGACCACATCTCGCCGGCCGGCTCGATCAAGGAGAACTCGCCCGCCGGCAAGTACCTGATCGCCAACGGCGTGAGCAAGGCCGACTTCAACTCCTACGGCGCCCGGCGCGGCAACCACGAGGTGATGATGCGCGGCACCTTCGCCAACGTGCGGATCAAGAACCTGATGATCCCGGCCGGCCCCGACGGCAGCCGCGAGGAGGGCGGCGTCACGCTGCACCAGCCCACCGGCGAGAAGATGTTCATCTACGACGCCGCGATGCGCTACATCGAGGAAGGCACGGCCACCGTGATCTTCGGCGGCGAGGAGTACGGCACCGGCTCGTCGCGCGACTGGGCGGCCAAGGGCACCCAGCTGCTCGGCGTCAAGGCGGTCGTGGCCCGCAGCTTCGAGCGCATCCACCGCTCGAACCTGGTCGGCATGGGTGTGCTCCCTCTGCAGTTCAAGGGCAAGGACTCCTGGGAGTCGCTGGGCATCGTCGGTGACGAGCAGTTCGACATCCACGTGCCGGCCGACCTGAAGCCGCAGCAGGACATCCGGATGACGATCACCCGCAAGGACGGATCGACGAAGGACGTCGCGCTGCTGTCGCGGATCGACACCCCGATCGAAGTGGACTACTACCGGCACGGCGGCATCCTGCCCTACGTGCTGCGCGAGCTTCTCGCGGCGTGATGGCGCAACGGAGCGGGGGCGCCGACCGCCCCCGCTCCCTCTCCCACCCTCATCCACCTTCTCCCTTCCCCCTTCCCCGATTCCCCTCCCCGCCCTTACACTCGGGTGTTCGCACCGCCCCGGATCCAGGACCCTTGTTTCGCTCCGACCCCGCCCAGCCGCAGGACACCGGTCCCTTGCCGGACGCCGGAGGCGATGCCGCCTCCGGCCCCCAACAGGCGGGCGGCGGACTGCCCCTGGCGCTTGCGGTCTTCGCGATCGCCTTCTTCGCCTGCCTGGTCGCGCGGCTGATCTCGCCCCCCGCCCCCGGGGTGCTGCTCGTGTGGCCCGCCGCCGGCGTCGTACTGGCCTTCGCCTGGCGCGGCAGCCTGCGATGGGTCCTGCCGGCGGCTGCCGGTGCGGCCCTCTGGGCCTGGGTCGACACCCGCCTGCCCGGCGCCACGGCCGCCGCCTTCGCCGCAAGCGCTGCCGGGCCTGCCCTGGCAGTGCGCCTGATGCGGCAGCTCGGCGACTGGAAGCCGGCCGACTACCGGCTCGACGCCTCGGTCCGCTTCGCGATGCTGGTCATCCTGGTGGCGGCGCCGGTCGACGCGCTGTTCGTCGCGCTCGGGCTGCCGGCCTCGATCGGCGGCGCCGAGTCGAACCCCATCCAGCGCTTCGCGGTCTGGTGGCTGATCGACGCCCTGGGCATGCTGCTGGTGGCCCCCGCGCTGCTGGCCTGGTTCGGCAACGGCGATCGCGGACTTTCCGCCGCCGCGGAGCCGCCGGGGGGCACTTCCCCGGCCGCGGGCTCGCGCATCGCCGTCCCCGACTCGGCGGCCCTGGTCGCCACCGCCGTCGTCGCCGGGCTCAGTGCCGCGCTCACGGTGCTCGGGCATCCCGACTTCGCGCACGCCCTCCTGTTCCTCTACTTCCCCGTCGTGGCCTGGACCGCCATCCGCTGCGACGAGCGGGCCACCGCGCTCACGCTGCTCATCACCGGCCTGCCCCTGCTCGCGCTGCGCGCCTGGCAGACGGATCTGGCGGGCGCGCGCGGCCACGAGTCGCTCGACGCCGCCGTCCTGCTCTTCTGCGCGGTCATCGTGGCCCTGATGCTCCAGGCCACCGCCGCCGATCGCCGCTTCGCGCTGGCCCGCATGGCCCGCCAGGCGCGCGAGGACATGTCCACCGGGCTGCTCAACGACCGCGGCCTGATCGCCGAGGTCGGCGAGCGCCTGGCCACGCCGGGCCGGCCCGACTACGGGCTGATCGGCCTGCACGTGACCAACTTCGACACGCTGAACGACCTCTGCGGCGCGCTGCAGGCCATGCAGCTCGAGCAGGACCTCGCCGCGATGCTTCGCCGCCAGCCCGGGCTGCGCGCGGCCGCCCGGCTGTCGGCCGGCCGATTCGCGCTGCTGGTCGAGGCCGACTCGGTGGCCCGCGTGCGGGGCGTGGCGCGCGAGATCTATTCGCAGTTCAACGGCCAGCTGTTCCGCACCGAGCACGGAAGCGTGCGTCTGCAGATGTGCGTCGGCGGCCTGCTGGTCGACCGCAACGCGCAGATCGACAGCGAGGACTGCATCGTCTCGCTGTCCGACGCGCTGGCGATCGCGGCCAGCGTTCGCGACCCGCAGCTCTTCGTGGAGCCGCTCTCGCAGACGATGATCGATGCCCGCCGCTCCCACCAGGCCCGGATCGAGCAGATCCGCGAGGCGATCCGCGACCAGCGCTTCGCGCTGCACGCCCAGCCGATGATCGACCCCGAGGCGCCGCCCGACAAGCTCTCCTACGAGGTGCTGCTCAGGCTGCTGGACCGCGACGGCAGCCTGATCAGGCCGCCCGAGTTCCTGACCCTGGTGGGCCAGGCGCAGATGACGCCCGCCATGGATCGCGGCGTGATCCGCGCGGTGTTCTCCTGGCTGGCTGCGCACCCCGAGGCGCTGGCGCGCACCTGGAAGTGCTCGATCAACCTCTCTGGCCTCACGATGAGCGACGGCACGATCGCGGGCTTCATCCGCGAGCAGCGCGCGCTGCACGGCATTCCCGCCGAGCTGATCGTGTTCGAGATCACCGAGAGCGAGGCCATCCGCAATCCGGCGGCCGCGTCGCGCCTGGTCGACGACCTCAAGGCCGAGGGCTTCGGCATCGCCCTCGACGACTTCGGCACCGGGCTGGCCACCTTCGAGTACCTGAAGCGCTTCCCGCTGGACTACCTGAAGATCGACGGTTCCTTCATCCGCAACCTGACCACCAGCCCGATCGACGAGGAGATCGTCCTGTCGACGGTGCGGGTCGCGCAGCGGCTGAACGTGCGAACGGTGGCCGAGCATGTCCACAGCCGCGAGGTGCTGGACCGGGTCACCGAGCTGGGCATCGGCCATCTGCAGGGCAACCTGATCGGCAGCGCCTGTCCGCTCGCCGAGCTCTTCCGCACCGCCTCGTCCCAGTCGCCGTTCGAGGCGCCCAGGGATCTCCGGACCACGCCCTGAGCCGCCCGCGGCCGGGCGCCTCGGCCGTCGAGCCGCACCCGGCGCCGTCAGGACGCCCGGGCGCTCACTTCGCGAACAGCGACGCGATGTCGCGGAAGGCCTTGAACTCGAGCGCATTGCCCGAGGGATCGAGGAAGAACATCGTGGCCTGCTCGCCGACCTGGCCCTTGAAGCGGACGTGCGGCTCGATCACGAACGAAACGCCGGCCGCCTTCAGGCGGTCGGCCAGCGCCTGCCAGTCCTCCATCGGCAGCACGACGCCGAAGTGACGCACCGGCACCTGGTCGCCGTCGACCGCGTTGGTCGCCGCCTGCCGGGCCTCGTCGGGCGCAAGGTGCGCGACCTCCAGGCCCTGAAGGAGGGAACTGCGGCCCTCGGGGCAGCCGAGCAGCCCGCCGTAGAAGGCGCGGGCGGCGGCGAGATCGTGGACGGGAAAGGCGAGATGGAAAGGATGAACGGCCATGGCAAGCGTGTTCGGGAAGACCGGGAAAGGTCGAAACCGGGACAGACCCGGCGAGAGCCGGGATTATCTCAGAGCGGCACCGCCGGGATTCAGCCTTGCCCGAAACCGCCGCCGCCCGGCGTCTCGATCACGAACATGTCGCCCGCCGCCAGTTCCGCCTTGTCGGCGTGCCCGAGCTCCTCGACCCGGCCGTCGGCCCTCACCACGCAGTTTCGCCCGGGCGCGCCGGCCTGGCCGCCCGCCGCGCCGAAGGCCGGATGGATCCGGCCGTTGGACAGGATCGACGCGGTCATCGGCTCCAGGAAGCGGACCCGGCGCACGCCGCCGTCGCCTCCGCGCCAGCGCCCCGCACCGCCGGACCCCTTGCGGATCTCGTAGCTCTCCAGCCGCACCGGGAAGCGCAACTCGAGCACCTCGGGGTCGGTGAGGCGCGAGTTCGTCATGTGGGTCTGCACGACCGCGGTGCCGTCGAAGCCGCCCACCAGCCCGCCCTGCGCGTCGAACACCCCGCCGGCGCCCGAGCCGCCGGAGATCGTTTCGTAGTACTGATAGCGCGCATTGCCGAAGGTGAAGTTGTTCATCGTCGGCGTGCCCGAAGCCATCACGCCGAGCGCGCCGTACAGGCAGTTGGTGATGCACATCGAGGTCTCGACGTTGCCGGCCACCACCGCCGCCGGGTGGCGCGGATTGAGCATCGTGCCTTCGGGAACGATGACGGAGATCGGCTTCAGGCAGCCGGCGTTCATCGGGATCTCGTCGTCGACTAGCGTGCGGAACACGTAGAGCACCGCGGCCATGGTCACCGCGAGCGGCGCGTTGAAGTTGTTCGGCAACTGGGCCGAGGTGCCGCTGAAGTCGATGATCGCGCTGCGGCTCGCGTGGTCCACGGTGATCTTCGCGCGGATGACGGCGCCGTTGTCGAGCGGCAGCTCGAAGGCGCCATCCTTCAGCGCGCCGATGACGCGGCGCACCGATTCCTCGGCGTTGTCCTGCACGTGGCCCATGTAGGCCATGACCACGTCGAGCCCGAAGTGGCGCACCATCTTCAGCAGTTCCTCGCGGCCCTTCTCGTTGGCCGCGATCTGCGCGCGCAGGTCGGCGATGTTCTGGTCCGGGTTGCGGGCCGGATACTTCGCCGACGACAGCGCTTCGCGCAGGGCCTGCTCGCGGAATTCGCCGCCCGCCACCAGGTGGAAGTCGGTCAGCAGCACGCCCTCCTCGTCGATGGTGCGGCTGTCGGGCGGCATCGAGCCCGGCGTGATCCCGCCGATGTCGGCATGGTGCCCGCGCGAGCCGACGTAGAAGAGGATCTTCCCGCCGGCCTCGTCGAAGACCGGCGTGATCACGGTCACGTCCGGCAGGTGCGTGCCGCCGGCGTAGGGATCGTTGAGCACGTAGACGTCGCCGGGCTGGAGCGGCGCCTTGGGCGGCGCGGCGCCGTCCTGCCCGACGTGCTCGCGAATCACCGCCTGCACGCTCGCGCCCATCGACCCCAGGTGCACCGGCATGTGCGGCGCATTGGCCACCAGGTTGCCGTGCGCGTCGAAGACCGCGCAGGAGAAGTCGAGCCGCTCCTTGATGTTGACCGAGTGCGCGGTGTTCTG